>NZ_JAQVGQ010000034.1 GCF_028696615.1 Immundisolibacter sp.
GCGTGGGAGGTCGCCGACCATAGGCGGTGCAGTTCGATGCGCGGCGCCTGCAACAGCACCCGCCCGCCGTGACGCACCACGATGTCGCCATCGGCGCGCGGCGTGCCGATATCCACCAGCGGGTCGCGGATGCCGCACGCGCCGGCCAGATCCTGCACTTGGCCGACATCCGCCGCGCGCACCTGCACCACGGCGCCGACTTCCTCGTTGAACAGCGCGCGCAGCGCGTGGCCGCCGGCGTGGTCGAGATCGATGTCCAGCCCGCTATGACCGGCGAAAGCCATCTCGCACAGCGTCGCCCACAGGCCGCCGTCGGAGCGGTCGTGGTAGGCCAGCAGCCAGCCCCGGCCAGCCGCCTCGCGCACGAAGCGGAACAGCCCCGCCAGCAATTCCGGGTGGTCGAGATCGGGCGGCGTGGAGCCGGTGGCGCACAGCACCTGCGCCAGCGCGCTGCCGCCTAGGCGTCCGCGTCCGGCACCCAAATCGATCAGCAGCAGGCGGCTGTCGCCGGCGTCGAGCCGCAACTGCGGCGTCAGCGTGGCGCGCACGTCGCCCACCGGCGCGAAGGCGCTGACCACCAGCGACACCGGCGACACCACGGCCTTGTCGGTGCCGTCGGCGTCGCGCCAGGTGGTCTTCATGGACAGCGAGTCCTTGCCGACCGGGATGGCGATGCCCAGCTCCGGGCATAGCTCCATCCCCACCGCGCGCACGGCGGCGTACAGCGCCGCGTCCTCGCCGGGCTCGCCGGCCGCCGCCATCCAGTTGGCGGACAGCTTGATGGCAGACAGCTCGCCGACGTCGGCGGCGGCGATGTTGGTGATGGCCTCGGCCACCGCCAGGCGCGCCGCGGCCACGGCATCGAGCACAGCCACCGGCGGACGTTCGCCGATCGCCATCGCCTCGCCGGTATAGCCATAGAAATCGCTCGCGGTCACCGCCACGTCGGCCACCGCCACCTGCCAGGGGCCGACCAGCTGGTCGCGCGCCGTGCGCCCGCCGACGGTGCGGTCGCCGATGCTGATGAGGAACCGCTTGTCGGCCACCGCCGGCAGTTGCAGCACGCGCCGGGCGGCGTCGGCGATGTCCACGGCGTCGAGGTCGAACGGCACCGGGCTTGGCGGCAGCGTGCGCACGTCGCGCCGCAGGCGCGGCAGACAATCGTGGCCGCCGGATTGCGGCGCGGCGCCCTGTCCGAGCAGGGAATGCAGCTCCACATCCACCAGCAGCCGACGCGCGGCGCCGTCGTACAGGCGCAGGTGACCGTCGTCCGTGACCGTGCCCAGCATCGCGAACGGGCAGCGCTCGCGCGCACAGATGGCGGCGAACTGCTCACGCCGGTCGGCGCGGATCACCAGCACGTAGCGCTCCTGCGCCTCGTTGCACCACAGCTCGAGCGGCGACAGGCTGGGATCGGCGCTCGGCACGGCGCGAAGATCGAACACGCCACCGCGGCCGTCGGCATCGACGATTTCCGGCACCGCGTTGGAAAGCCCGCCGGCGCCCACGTCGTGGATGGCCACAATGGGATTGCCCGCGCCGAGCTGCCAGCAGCGGTCGATCACTTCCTGCGCGCGGCGCTGCATTTCGGGATTGCCACGCTGCACGGAGTTGAAGTCGAGCTCGGCCGTGTTGTCGCCCGCGCCCAACGACGACGCCGCGCCGCCGCCGATGCCGATGCGCATGCCGGGCCCGCCCAGCTGCACCACGAGACCGCCCACCGGCGGCAGCTCCTTGTGCACCTGCTGCGGCACGATGTTGCCCATGCCGCCGGCCAGCATGATCGGCTTGTGATAGCCGCGCACGCGCCCGCCGACGGTCTGCTCGTAGGTACGGAAAAAACCGGCCAGGTTCGGGCGGCCGAATTCGTTGTTGAAGGCAGCGGCGCCGATCGGGCCCTCGACCATGATGTCGAGCGCGCTTGCGATGCGGTCCGGGCGGCCATAGGGCCGTTCCCAGGGCTGCGGCAGCTCGGGCAGTTCGAGGTTCGACACCGCAAAGCCGGTGAGACCCGCCTTGCTGAAGGCACCGCGCCCGGTGGCCGCCTCGTCGCGAATCTCGCCGCCGGCGCCGGTGGCGGCGCCCGGAAACGGCGCAATCGCGGTCGGGTGGTTGTGCGTCTCCACCTTGGCCAGGATGTGCGCTCGCGTGGCCAGCGGCCGGTACTCGCGGCTGTCGGCGTCCACCACCAGCAGCCGCGCCGGCGGGCCTTCCAGCACCGCGGCGTTGTCCTTGTAGGCCACCAGCGTGCCTTGCGGGCTCTTGCGGTGGGTGTGGCGGATCATCTCGAACAGCGACAGCTCCTGCGCCACGCCGTCGATGAACCACTCGGCGTTGAAAATCTTGTGCCGGCAGTGCTCGGAGTTGACCTGCGCGAACATCATGAGCTCGACGTCGGTCGGGTTGCGGCCGAGGCGCGCGAACCAACGCTCGAGGTAATCGAGCTCGTCGGCCGACAGTGCGAGGCCCCAGGCGCGGTTGGCGCGTTCGAGCGCCGCCCGCCCGCCGCCCCGCAGATCGACCTCCACCGACGGCGCCGGTGCCGGCGCCTCGAACAGGCGCGCGGCCTGCGCGGCATCGGCGATGACGACCTCGGTCATGCGGTCGTGCAGCAGCGGCGCCGCGGCGGCGAGCTGCGCGGCATCCGGCGCGCCGTCGGCAACCGTGAGGCGATAGCGCACGCCGTGCTCCACGCGCCGCACGCCGGCCAGCCCGCACACGGCGGCGATGTCGGTGGCCTTGCTTGACCAGGGCGTCTGTGTGCCGGGACGCGGCAGCACCAGCAGCTCGCCGGGCGCGAGCGCGAGCGCAGCGGGCCTGGCCGGCAGCAGCGCGGCAAGACGGTCGAGATCGGCGTCGGCCGCGACGTCGGCCAGATACACGGCATCCGCCTGCACGCCAGTCAGCGCCGGCAGGCGCGCCGCGAGCGCTTCACGCAAGCGCGCGAGCCGAAACTCGCCCAGCGCCGGCCCGCCAATCAGAAACGCAGGCTGTGCCATGGCTCAGCCCGCCTCCGGCAGGTCCACGCCCAGGCGCCGGGCGACTTCCTCGTAGGCTTCGACCACGCCGCCCAGGTCCCGCCGGAAGCGGTCCTTGTCCAGGCGCTCGCCGCTGCCGGCGTCCCACAGCCGACAGCCGTCGGGCGTGAACTCGTCACCCAGCAGCAGCTCGCCACCGTGGTGACCGAACTCGAGCTTGTAGTCCACCAGCGTGATGCCGGCCGCGGCGAACAGCGGCTTCAGCACCGCGTTGACCTTCAGGCTCAGCTCGCGCATGCGCTTGAGATCCGCCGCGCTCGCCCAGCCGAAGGCCAGCGCGTGGTCCTCGCTGATCATGGGGTCGTGCAGGGCGTCGTTTTTCAGGAACAGCTCGTACAGCGGCGGGTCGAGCAGCTGCCCTTCGGTCACGCCCAGGCGCCGCACCAGGCTGCCGGCGGCCACGTTTCGCACCACGCATTCCACCGGCACCATGTCGAGCCGGCGCACCAGGCACTCCTGCGGGCCGACCAGGCGCACGAAGTGCGTCGGCACGCCGGCCTGCGCCAGGCGGGTCATGATGAACGCGTTGATGTGGTTGTTGACCATGCCCTTGCGCTTGAGTGCCGCCTTCTTCTCGCCATCGAAGGCCGAGGTGTCGTCGCGAAAATGCATCAGCAGCAGGTCCGCGTCGTCGGTGGCGTAAACGGTCTTGGCCTTGCCTCGATACAGCTCGGCGCCGTGCGGGTAGCTCATGGTCGGATTCCGTTTCAGGGAGAAAAAGGTCAGGCCAGCGTGCGCCAGTCGAGGCCGTGGTCCTGGTCGGCGACGGCGATCCAGTCGGCGCTGCAGCCGAGGGCACCGGCGACCGCGGCGCGGGCCAGATCCGGGCGGTTATTGTGCTCGCTCAGATGGGCGGCCACGAAATGCTGCAGGCGACGGGTGTCGAGCCGCCCCACGAAAGCCGCCGCCGCCTCATTGGAAAGATGGCCAAAATCGCCATCCACGCGCCGCTTGAGCGCCGGCGGATACGGCCCGCCGAGCAGCAGCTCGCGATCGTGGTTGCACTCCAGCAGCAGAGCATCGCAGCCGCCGAGCAGGCTGTGCATGTGTGCCGTGGTGTGACCGAGGTCGGTCACCGCCGCAAACCGCCGCGCGCCGTCGGACAACACGAACTGGCAGCTTTCGCGCCCGTCGTGCGGCACCGGAAACGGGGTGATGTGCAGATCACCGATCGACCACGGCGCGTGACAATTGATGGTGTACGTCTGCGGCAATGCGCCGACCTGTGCCGCCAAGGCCGCCAACGTGCCGGGCGTGACCCATACCGGCAGGCGGCCGGCGCGCGCCACCGGCCCCACACCACCCACGTGATCGCCGTGCTCGTGCGTGAGCAGGATGGCGGTCAGGTCCGACAGGTCCAGACCGAGCCGCCCCAGGCGCCGGCGCGTTTCTGAAACACCAAACCCGCAATCGATCAGCAGCGTGGTGGTGCCGGCCTGCACCACGGTGGCATTGCCGCGACTGCCGCTGCCCAGCGTGGCGAAGCGCATGCGGCGCCGCTTATTCGAGGTTCTGCTGAATCTTGCGCAGGATGTCCTCGGCGATCGGCGCCGTGACCAGCTTTTCTTTCTCGTCGAACACCAACACGTTGGTGTGGTCGCCTTCGGACTGCAGCAGCACCAGGAAGCGGTCCTTGGCGGTGGTTTCGCTGCCGGCCCAGAACATCAGCGTGCGCGCCAGGCGCCCGCGCGGCTTGCTGTGCTTGTAGTCGACGAAGTACAGGCCGCGCGACCGGTCGCGGTCGTCGACGTTCATCTCGGCCGCCTCGATGGCCTTACCAACCGTCCGCCAGGCACGCCCGAAATCCAGCGGCACCACCAGGCGCGGCGCGCCATCGGCGCCGCGTTCGATGCGTGGGCCGGCAGGCTGCGCCGCCGCCGCGTCGCCGGCCAACACCTCCGGCGGCGGCGCCGCACCAGCGGCCCGCTCGCCGGCTGCAGCCGCCGGCGCGCTGCCGTCGTCCACGCCGGGCACCACCAGGGCCGAAGACCCGCCCGCGCCGGTCAAGTCCGGCGGCACCTCCAGCGGCGGCAGGGCCTGCGCCTTCGGGTACTGCTGCTCCTGCGGGTCGTGGCCAAGCACCCCGGACAGCATTCCGCAAGCACCCAACATCGGCGCCGCGAGGCCCAGCAGCAGGGTCCGCGGCAATCGCACGGAAAACGACATGGTGCCTCGCAGGATCACAGGACGGACGCCTGGCGCATGGCCGCGCGTACGGTGTCGTGATAGGCGTCGGACAAGGGGATCAGCGGCAGGCGAATGCCGGGCTCGATCAGCTCGAGCGCGGCCAGCGCCCATTTCACCGGAATCGGGTTGGCCTCGACGAACAAATCGCGGTGCAGGGCCTGCAGCGGCGCGTCGAGCGCCATGGCCTGCTCGCTGTCACGGGCCAGGGCGGCCTCGCACATGGCCGCCATGGCCCTGGGCGCCACGTTGGCGGTCACCGAAATCACGCCGCGAAAACCGCGCAGCATCAGCTCGGCGGCCAGGGCATCCTCGCCGCTGAACAGCCAGAAATCGGCCGGGCAGCGCTCGAGCAGCTCGATGCCGCGCTGCAGACTGCCGGTGGCGTCTTTGAGCCCGACGATGTTCGGGATCTCGGCCAGGCGCAGCACGGTGTCGGTTTTCAGATCGCAGGCGGTACGACCGGGGACGTTGTAAAGAATCTGCGGGATGGCGACCGCCTCGGCCACGGCGCGGAAGTGCCGGTACAGGCCTTCCTGGGGCGGCTTGTTGTAATACGGCGTCACCAGCAGACAGGCGTCCACGCCCGCGTCGGCCGCCGCCCGCGTGAGCTCGATGGCCTCGTGGGTGGAGTTGGCGCCGGTGCCGCCGATGACCGGCACACGCCCGTCCACGCGCCGCACCACCTCGGCGATCACCCCGATGTGCTCATCCATGTCGAGCGTGGGCGACTCGCCGGTGGTGCCGACGGCCACGATGCCGTGCGTGCCGGCCTCGAGATGAAAATCGACCAGCCTCGCCAGGGCCGCATAATCTATCGCCCCGGACGCAGTCATCGGGGTAACCAAGGCGACGATGCTGCCGTGGATCATGCAAAAGTCCGGCTGTAAAAGCCCGGTATGGTACTGACCCGCCCCGCCGACTGACAAGCCAAGCCCCTACCCCCTCCCGCCACGCGGAAAACCCCATGCCCGAACCGATCATCGGCGCTGCGGCGCCCGACTTCAGCCTGCCGGCGACCGGCAACCGCACCATCAGCCTGCACGCGCTGCGCGGTCACCCGGTGGTGCTGTATTTCTATCCCAAGGACAGCACGCCTGGCTGCACCCAGGAAGGCCTGGATTTCCAGGCCTTGGCGGGCGAATTCGCCGCGCTTGGCGCGCTCATCCTGGGCGTCAGCCGCGACAGCGTGGCCAGCCACGAGCGCTTTCGCGCCAAATACGGCTTCACCTTCGACCTGCTGTCGGACGCGGACGGCGCGGTATGCCGTGCCTACGACGTGATCCGCGAAAAGAACATGTACGGCAAGACCGTGCTCGGCATCGAGCGCAGCACGTTTCTGATCGACGCAGACGGCGTGCTGCGCGAAGCCTGGCGCAAGGTGAAGGTCAAGGATCACGCCCGCGCGGTGCTCGAGCGTCTCAAAACGCTCACCGCGAACGCCTGATGCCCGTCCCTTGCATGGATGCCCACAAGCACCGGGAAACGGGCGTGCGCCGGCCGATGCCTCACCCGCCATCGTCGTGCTGCAGCCAATCCCAGACGCGATCGCGGATCGCCTGCGCCCCGGCCCCGCTGAGGCTCGACAGGGCCAGCGGCGGCAACACCACCGCCATGTCCGCCAGCCGCGCCTGCGCCTCGCGCATCGCCGTCAGTAAGGCGCCGCGGGCGAGCTTGTCGGCCTTGGTCAGCACCGGCTGTACCGGCAACGACAACCGCGCCGCGGCCTCCAGCAGCTGGCGGTCCGCCACCTGCAAGGAATGGCGCACGTCCATGAACAGCAACAGGCCGCGCAGACACCGCCGGCTGGCGAAATAGGCCGGAATGACCTCACCCCAGTCCCGGCGCTGCGCGGCCGAGGCGGCCGCGTAGCCGTAACCGGGCAAGTCCACCAGCCGGCGCCGCTCGTCGATGCTGAAGAACAGCAGTTCCTGCGTGCGACCGGGCGTCTTGCTGACACGCGCCAGCGCACGCTGCCCGGTCAAGGTATTGAGCGCACTGGACTTGCCGGCGTTCGAGCGGCCGGCAAACGCCACCTCGGCGCCTTCGTCCGGTGGCAGATGCGCAAGCGCCGCGGCGGCACGCCAGAAGCGAGCGGCCTGCAAGGGGTTGGGGAACGAGTCGGACATGCTGGACATGGAACCTGGATAAAGCGCCAGCCGCATCGCGGCAATGGGGGCGGGCGAGGGGCGGACATCGACTGCTGCTAGAATACCGCCCCGTTTGCGCCGCCCTACGTGAGCCGGCGCGGCGAAATCCAAAAGCCCATACCAATTCAACACGCACATCGGGAGTCTGCGGATGCAAGGCTGCAAGTGGATCGTGGTGGCTGTCGCCCTGGCAATGGCGGGCGGCGCACAGGCGGCGGGCGATGCCGCGGCCGGCCAGCAAAAATCGGCCCCCTGCCAGGCCTGCCACAGCACCGATGGCAACAGCGCCGTGGGCATGTACCCGAAAATCGCCGGCCAGCACGCCAGCTATACCGAACGACAGCTGAAAGCCCTGCGCGACGGCCAGCGCAAGGACCCGGTCATGTCGCCGATGGCGGCCAACCTGAGCGACCAGGACATCGCCGACCTGGCCGCCTACTTCGCCAGCCAGAAGGTGACGCTCGGCAGCGTGCCGGAGGATGCGGTCGCCGCCGGCGCGCTGGTCTATCGGGCCGGCAACGCCAAGACCGGTGTGCCGGCCTGCATGGCCTGCCACAGCCCCGACGGCAAGGGCAATGGGCCAGCCGGCTGGCCCGCGCTCGGCGGTCAGCATCCCGAATACATCGCCAAACAGCTCGGCCTGTACGCCAGCGGCGAGCGCAGCACCGACATCAACGGCATCATGCGCGACATCGCGGCGCGCCTGAGCAAGGCGGAAGTCGACGCCGTGTCGCACTACGTGTCCGGCCTGCACTGACGCCGCCATGCGGACACCGTTCATGCGCCTGCCGCTGCTCACTGGCCTGCTCGTCCTGCTGCTGGCCACGTTCGGCGCCGTCCACGCCGAACCGTGGGCGGAATTGCCGCAGGCGCAGCCGACGCGCAACCCGGCCAAGGTCGAGGTGATCGAGTTCTTCTGGTACGGCTGCCCGCACTGCTACGCGGTCGAGCCGCGGGTGGCGCAATGGGCCAAGCGCCAGCCGGCCACGGTGGAGTTCATCCGCATTCCGGCCGTGTTCAACCAGCGCTGGGCGGTGCTCGGCCGCGCCTATTACGCCATGCAGCAACTCAAGCTGGGCGACGACGCGCACCGGGCACTGTTCGATGCCATCCACCGCGACCACAAAAACCTCAGCGACGAGGCGAGTCTTGCCGAGTTTTTTGCCGGTCTGGGCGTGTCGAAGGAAAAATTCCACGAAGCCTTCACGTCCTTCGATGTCGACAGCAAGGTGGGCCGCGCCAACCGCATGACCGCCGCCTACGGGCTGGAAGGCGTACCCACGTTCATCGTCAACGGCAAGTACCGCATCGACGGCACCACCGCCGGCAGCGAAGAAGGCATGTTCATCGCGCTCGACCAGCTGGTGGCCCGGGAACTGAAGGCGCTCGGCACGCGCTGATCGTCCTGCCGGGGGGGGGCGCACTGCGGGCGTGACCCGGATTGCAGCGACCAAGGAGCCACTGAGTTTTATTCAGCGGTTTCCCTCCCTGAAGCAAAAAACGGCTGCCACCTCGCCGATGGCAGCCGGATGCTTCCCCTCCCCTTCTTTATTTCATTGCTTGAAGGAACCGCTGATTTATTCAGCGGTTCCCTCCGGGGCAGGATGCCCCGGCATGAATCAAGGGCGTAAGCCATTGATTCATGGAGCGTCGCGCGGGCGTGTACCGCGCGACGGCGAGCTGAAAAATTCCATGGACGGAATTTTTCAGCCCTTCCTGAACGGATCCACCACCGGCTTGATCTCCTCCAGCCGGTGCATGCGCTCCATGGCGGTCGGAATCTCCGCCAGGCCGTAAGTGCCGCCGAACAGCCGCTCGAACGGGAACCTGTCCTTCTGCGCGGCCAGAAACGCCAGCGCCTCGCGGTAGTACTCGATGCCTGCCGAGCGGATGCCGTGGACGCTGATCTGCTTCATGACGAAGGCCATGCCCGGCACCTGTGCCGGCTGCGGATCGCCGGCGCCGATGACCACGATGCGCCCACCCATGCGCGTGACGGCGATGGCCTCCTCGAGCGCATGGTGCGAGCCCGAGCACTCGAACACCAGATCGGCGCCGCGGCCGTCGGTAAGGCTGCGCACCAGCTCGGCGCGCTGCCTGACATCGGTTTTCTCGATGTTGCACACGGCATCGGCGCCAAACGCGGTGGCGACTTCGAGCCGCCCGTCCGGCGCGCCGAAGCAGATCACGCGCCGGGCGCCGAAGGCGCGTGCCGCCGCCACGCCGTACAGCCCCACCGGCCCGCTGCCCTGCACCAGTACCGTTTCGGCCGGACGAATGCCGCCGGCGCGCGCCGTGGCGTGCATGATGGTGCGCAGCGCGCAGCTGGCCGATGACGCCCAGTGGCTCGGCACCTCGTCCGGCACGCGCACCACGTGGCAGTTCGGCAGGATGTAGGCGTACTGGGCGAAGCCGCCCAAAAGATGCGGCGGCTTGCTGCAGTCGGCGTAGCCGTAGGGCGTGAAGTTGCTGCACAGCGTCGGCTGATGCACCACCACGCAGTAGTAGCACTTGCCGCAGTAGGCGTAGGCCCAGATCACCCGGTCGCCCTTGGCGAGCGGCGCGCCGGCCACATCGGTGTCGCGCCCGGCGCCGAGTTTCTCGATCACGCCCACCATCTCGTGCCCCAGCACCGCCGGCGTCTTGGACACCGGCTGCAACAGGCCCATGTGCACGTGATGGTCGGTGCCACACAGCGTGGCGCGGTCGATCTTGACCACGATGGCGCCGGGTTCCGGCTCCGGCACGTCGAACTCGCGGACTTCGAGCGGTTCCTTGTAGGCGGTCAACACCAGCGCCTTGGCTTTCATATGAGGCGAATCTCCACGTTCTTGCGCCCTTCGGCGCCAAAATAATGCACGGCCTTGAGCTGCGTGAACGACACCAGCTCCTCGAGCGTCTCCTCCTGCCCGAGGCCGGAGTTTTTCTGCCCGGCAAAGCCGAAGCCCGGAAAGTGCTTGGACGAGCCGTTGATCCACACCGTGCCGGATTCGACCCGGCGCGCGAACTCCATGGCGGTGTCGAGGCTGGAGGTCCACACACTCGCGGTGAGGCCATATTCCACGGCGTTGATGTCTTCCAGCATCTTCGCCTCGTCGTCCCAGGGGATCAGCGCCAACACCGGCCCGAACACCTCCTCGCGGAACAGCGTGTGCTCGCGGCTGACGTCGTAGAACACCGTCGGCGGCACGTAGAAGCCCTTGTCGAACGGCGGCGTGGTGAGCCGCGTCCCGCCGGTCAGCAGCGGCAGGCCCTCGCGCTTGGAAAGATCGATGTAATGCATGGTCTTCTCGAACTGCTGCGGCGTCGACAGGCCCGCCATCAGCGTGTCGGGGTCCATGGGATCGCCGATGCGGATCGCCTCGCAGGCGGCCTTGATGGCGGCCTTGCCCTGCTCGTACAGGGAACGGTGGATGAAGATGCGGCTGGTCGAGCCGCAGCTCTGGCCGGCGGTCTGGTAGAAGTTCATGCCGTGCACGGCCGACGTGAACGCCTGCTCGGCATCCGCGTCGGGGTAGATCACCATCGGGTTCTTGCCGCCGAGCTCGAAGGTGAAGTCCTTGATGTAACCGGACTCGGCCGCGATGCGGTAGAAGGCCAGCGCGGCGTTTTTGCCGCCGGTCAGCGTGATGCGCTTGATGTCCTTGTGACCGACGATGGCCTCGCCGACCGGCCGGCCGCCGGTGAGCACCTGGATCAGCCCCGGCGGAATGTGCGGGGCGAGAATCTCGCCCATGCGCAGCGTCGACAGACTGGTGTGCTCGGACGGCTTGATGATCAGCGCGTTGCCCATCAGCAGCGGCGCTGCGATGCGCATGATGCTGAACATCAGCGGGTGGTTGAAGGCGCAAAACCGCGCCACCACGCCAAACGGCTGCGGCAGCGTGAAGTGGATGTTGTCGCCGGTGAAGCGGTCACCGGAGCGGCCGAACACCTGTGGCGCCAGGCCCATCTGATGGCGCAGCATGCCGACCGAGGCGCGCACGTCGGCGCGCATCACGTGGATGGGGCTGCCGGTGTCGAGCACGTCGAGCCGGGCCAGTTCCTCGCCGTGCTGCTCCAGCACCGCCGCCAGCTTGCCGACCAGCGCGACGCGCTGGAACAGCGGCACCTTGGCCCATTCGCGCTGGGCGGCCAGCGAGCCGCGCACCGCCTCGTCCACCAGGCTGGCGCACTCCGGCACCGAGCCGATGATCTCGCCGGTGGCAGGGTTCAGCGCCGGAAAACGCTCGCTGATCTTCGGAAAGGTATTGTTGACCAGCGGCGCGAAGTCGTAGCTCACGCGTTTTTACCTCCTTGAAAAGAAGACCCCGGGCCGAACCCGGGGTCGTTAGCAGGCCAGGGCTGGCTTGCTCGCCTATCAAGCACGTCAAGTACTTGATAGGCGGAGGCCGTCGCGGACCGGTGCCGCGACGAGCCGACTTAAAAAAAGGCAGAAAGCCTTTATCAACGGCCTGTTAGAGCACCCGCCTCAGCCAGCCTCAGGCCGCGGCGCGGCTGAAGCCCATCTGCTTGCGGTACCACTCCCACCAGACGATGTTGGCGATTTCGTCGTTCTGGCCGGACTTGTACGGGTCGGCGTCCTTGCGCACGCCCTTCAGGAAATAGGCGGTGCTCGGCCCCGCCTTGAGCGCGCTTTGGATGCGCGAGAACACCGCCGCGTCTTCCAAACTGACCAGCCCGGATGGCCCGAGCAGGTTCGACGATTGGCGCAGGCGATGGCGGACCATCGCCTCGTCGTCGTCCTCATGACAAAAGTAGGCCCAATGCACCTCGGTCTTGAACGGCCCGCGCGGGATGCCGAAGCGGAAATTGAACATATCGAGATGCTTGGTGCCGAACGACACCAGCGACGGGCACACCACGTACGAACCCTGGCTCGGGTCGACGCCCTTGAATTGCACCAGGCTCGGGTCCTTGAGGAAATCGCTGTTGCGCGCGGCGGCCAGCTGCGACACCAGCGCGATGTTGCCGTTCTCGGAGATCGTGCACTGGCCCTTGCCGCCCTGCCAGTTCAGCAGCTTGAAAGCGGCGTGCAACAACGGCGGGTGGTAGCCGTCCTGGTCGCGGTAGGTTTTCCAGTTGGCGTTGTACATGATCTTCTGGTAGCCGAGCAGCTTCAGACGCCCGTCGCCACCCAGCGAGGCACGCAGCGGCTCGGCGATCTCGCCGAGCTGGTCGGCGAGCGGACCCGCGTGGTCGTCCAGGGTGGCGAACACCAGCCCCGCGAACACCTCGAAGCGCACCTTGCGCAGGCCATAGTCGGCCTTGCAGAAATCTTCCGGGAAGTCGTTCTCGCCGGGTACGCCGCGCAAGTTGCCGCCGTTGTCGAACAGCCAGCGATGGTAGGGGCACTGGAACTCGGTGGCACAACCGCGCACCTCGGGCACCAGCAGGGTGCCGCGGTGGGTGCAGGCGTTGTGGAACACGCCGACCTCACCGTTGTCCTGGCGCGTGATCAGGATCGGCACCTCGCCGATGTAGAAAGTCTTGTAGTCGCCGGCGTTCGGGATCTCCCCCACGTGAGCCACCGGGTGCCAGTGCGGCCCGTAGAACAGGCGCTCCATCTCGAGCTGATAAATCTCGGCGCTCTCGTAGAGCATCTTCGGGATGGCGTTCGGCTTGGCCGGAAAAACCACCAGGTCCTGGATGAACTGGGTGTTGGCGTTCATGCGTGGGGCTCCTTCGATATTGGCGAGCGAATCAAGCGGCCGACGGGAGCCGGGCGCCCTTGGCGTCCAGTTCGGCGGCCAGGTCCATCACCCCTTCGTAGAAAATGCGCGAGGCTTCGAGTGCGGTGTCGAGGCCGGCCAGCACGTCGGCCGCCAATTCCGGCGTGGTCACGTGGCGCTTGATGGGCGCCCACACCTGCTTGCCGGCGTGTTCGAGGTCGGCCTTCTCGTGGTAGCGGAAGAAGAACAGCTGCTCGTCGCTGAGACCGAGATCTTTCTGCCACTTGTCGGCGCTGATGTTGGTCTCGCGGTCGATGGCGGTCAGCACGAATTCCTCGAGCGAGGTCGCCAGCCAGCCGATGATCCAGTGCCGGTTGCGGCAGAGGTTTTCGGTGACCTGGTGCCAGATGTCGGTCTTGGCGTTGGGCTTGGCCTCGTGCAGCTGCTGGTCGGTGAGGCCGAGGTTGCGCGCCATCTCGAACAGGATTTTGGTGTGCGGCGCCTTCAGGTTGTCGTCGTAAACCAGCTCTTCCAACATCTGAGCGATGGTCTTTCGCACCACCGCCTGATCCGGGCAGCGACTCATCCAGGCCGGCCGGTAGCTGGAGCTGAACAGGCGGTTGCGGATGGAGTGCTGGATCATCCATGCCTGCGCCATGCCGACGGTGAGCTTGCCGGTCAACCACGGCCAGGTGTTGGCAGACGCCACACAGCGGGCTGCGATGCGATCGACGATGTCTTGATGGGGCATGATGTTTCTCCTCGTGACGATCTTGTAGACGGCGCCCGCGGACGGGTGCTTGAATACCCGCCCACGAAACGTTCGGTCAGCCGGCATGGTCGCCCTGTGACCGTGTCAAGTCAAGAACGCCCATCCCGCGCAACAGTCAAGGAGACGACAGATGAAATTCGGCCTGTTCTATGAAATGCAGGGCGCATCCGACCGCAGCGATGTGGCGCTGTACCAGGAACACCTCGACCAGTTCCGCCTGGCCGACGAACTGGGCTACGACTGCCTGTGGCTGGCCGAGCTGCACTTCCAGCGCGCCTACTCCATCCTGCCAGCGCCGCTGCTGCTGGCCGCCGCGGCCAGCCAAATCACCCGGCGCATCCGCCTGGGCACCGGCATCTCGGTACTGCCCATCAACCACCCGCTGCGCCTGGCGGAAGAAATCGCCACCCTGGACATCCTGTCCAACGGCCGGGTCGATTTCGGCATCGGCCGCGGTCACCCGATGACCGGCATCTACGAGCACTTCAACGTTGACATCGAACAGAGCAAGGCGCTGTTTCGGGAAAACCTGGGCATCATCCGCCTGGCCTGGACCGAGGACGAGTTCAGCTACAAGGGCAAGTTCCACACCATCGACCGCGTGCGGGTGGTGCCAAAACCGGTGCAGAAGCCGACGCCGCCGACCTTCGTGTCCGCTTTCAGCCCGGACACCTTCGATCTGGCTGCCGAGTACGGCTTCAACCTGTTCCTGCCGGCGCAGGTGATCCCGGTCGAGCAGCTCAAACAGGCCATCGGCGCTTACCACGCCGCACTTGCCAAATACGGGCGTGACAAGTCGCACTATCGTGTGCCGGTGCTGCTGCCGGTGTACATCGACACTGACGGCGCGCGCGCGCGCCGCGACGTCGAGCGTGCCATGATGAGCTACTACGACATCATCGGCGTGATGATGGGCGAGATGATGGGCCGCCTGCAGGAAAAGCACGCCCAGTTCCCGGAAAGCTACAAGGGCTACCTGCAGCTCGGCGAGTTGACCCGGGATCTGAACTACGACTTCGTGTGCCGGGAGCTGGCCATCTTCGGCAGCCCGCAGGAAGCGGTGGACCGTATCGGCTTCCTGCGCGAACAGGTGGGGCTCGACGACATCATCCTGTGGACCAACGTCGGCGCCATGCCGCACGACAAGGTCTGCAACTCCATGCGCCTGTTCGCCGAACAGGTCATGCCGCACTTCGCCTGAGGTTCCAACCATGACCGACACCACCGTGCCCAACCGACCGGCCAAGCTGCAGGCCCTGTTCGATGACATGCAGCGCATTGCCGGCGATGACGCCCACCGCCCCGGCGTGCTGGAGCAACTCGCCGATGTGATGAAAAAAGCCGTCGCCGACCCCGAAGTGCTGGCCTATCTGCGCGACGCGACGACCGACAACCCCGACCTGTACGGCAGCATGAAGGACCCGGGCCTGGGCATCATGGGCGTGCATTCGTCCAAGATCGGCTACCGCGAACCGCACGATCACGGCGACTGCTGGGCCATCAACGTGCAGGTGGCGGGCAACCTGCGCCTGGTGCACTGGACCCAGGACGGCGTGGACCCGGCCACCGGCAAGGTGCGCCTGCGCAAAATCGACGAGGTGCTGATGGGGCCCGGCGATGTGGACTGCTCGCCGCCCGGCGTGGCCCACGAGCTGTACCCGGAAAGCGACGACTCGATCGAGCTTGCCGTGCGCTGCCATTCGCTGGCCAGCATCATCCAGAACCGCTACGACCGCACCTGCGGCGTGCACATCAAGTGGTCGTGGGGCCAGAAGAAGGCCGTCGCAACGGGTCAGTTCGAGGTGGTCGGCGAAGCCGGCCTGAACGCGCTGCCGCCCGGCGAGGCCATGACCGCGCGCGTCAAGTAAAGCCGGCAACCCCGCCCGGCCGACGGCCGGGCGGGCGTGCGCCCGCCGCATGGGGTGCGCCTCGCGCCGGCGGCTACCCGACCTGGAGCCCACGCATGCAGCGCTATCCCCTCTACATCGGCGGCGAGTTTCGCGAACCCGCCAGCGGCGCCTGGTTCGCTACCGAAAACCCCTACACGCTGGAACCGTGGGCGCAGATCGCCCGTGGCGATGCGGCCGACGTCGAGGCCGCGGTAGTCGCGGCGCGGCGGGCCTTCGAATCCGGCTGGGGGCGCAGCAAACCCGCCTACCGCGCCGCGCTGCTGCGGGCGCTGGCCGATCGTCTGGAACGGGCCGCGAGCGAGCTGGCGCAGATCGAAACCCGCGACAACGGCAAACTGATCGCGGAAACCACCGGCCAGGCGCGCTACCTGCCGTCGTGGTACCGCTACTACGCGGGCCTGGCCGAGACCCTCGAAGGCCGCCTCATCCCCATCGACAAGCCGGACCTGACCGTCTACACGCGCCCGGAGCCGCTTGGCGTGATCGCCGCCATCACGCCCTGGAACTCGCCGCTCATGCTGGCCACCTGGAAGCTGGCGCCGGCACTCGCCGCCGGCAACACGGTGGTGCTCAAGCCGTCCGAGTTCACATCGGCGTCCAGCATCGAGCTGGCCCGCATCTTCGACCAGGTCGGCTTTCCGCCGGGTGTGTTCAACGTGGTGACGGGCTTGGGCGGCGAGGTCGGCGCGCCGCTGGTGGCGCATCCGCAGGTCGCCAAGGTGGCGTTCACCGGCGGCGAGGGCGGTGGACGGGGCGTTTACAAAGCCGCCGCCGAGCGGCTCATCCCGGCCACCTTGGAACTGGGCGGCAAATCGCCCAACATCGTGTTCGCGGACGCGGACCTCGATCAGGCGGTCAAGGGCGTCATCGCCGGCATCTTCGCCGCCACCGGGCAGACCTGCCTGGCCGGCTCGCGCGTGCTGGTGGAAGAC
>NZ_JAQVGQ010000035.1 GCF_028696615.1 Immundisolibacter sp.
ACCGAGCGTGCCGTCGGCCGCTTACAACCTCGGCGTGCTGTACGAGCAGGGCCTTGGTGTGGCGCCCGACGCCGCGCAGGCGCTCGCCTGGTATCAGAAGGCCGCCGCGGCGGGTCATGCCGGCGCCCAGTACACGCTGGGGCAGATGTATTACGAGGGCATCGGCGTGCAGGCCGACGATGCGCAGGCGCTGCGCTGGTTCGGCGCCGCCGCCGCGCAGGGCCACCGCGAGGCGCAGTACAACCTCGGCGTGATGGCTTACGTCGGCGCCGGCATGGCGGCCGATTTCAAGCAGGCGGCCGACTGGTACCGCAAGGCGGCCGAGCAGGGCGACCCGCTGGCAGCCTACAACCTAGGCCGCATGTATCACCTGGGCGAAGGCGTGGCGCGCGACGATGCGCAGGCCGTGCACTGGTACCGCCAGGCGGCCGCCAAGGGCGACGCCTTCGCGCTCAACAACCTCGGTTTCATGGTGTTCAACGGGCTCGGCGTGGCCGCCGATCCGGTGCGGGCGTATGCGCTGTTCAAGCTGTCGGCGGCGCGCAAGAACAGCAATGCCGAGCGTGCGCTGGAACTGCTCAAGCCCAAGCTCGGCAACGAGGAAGTGGTGCGCGGTGACGCGCTGGCGCAGCAGTGGGAGGCGGCCCTGGCGAGCGGTAGGGTGCCGGCGTTTTGAGCCGCCGGACCACCCCCCGCGCCGCGACCTAGGGAGCCGTTGATGTGTTCAGCGGTTCTGTCCGAGGCGGGATACCTCGGCCTGATTAAAAAGTAACCAATTGATTCGTTGAGTGTTTGGTGGGCGTGTGCCGTTGCTCAGGCGGTCGCCGCGGTGCTCAGCACGCAGCGGTCGCGGCCGGCGGCCTTGGCGGCGAACAGCGCCGCATCCGCCCGTTCGAATACCGACTCGAGCGTGTCGTCACCCTCGAAGCCACTCACCCCGCACGACAGTGTGACCGGCACCCGCTGGCCGCGGCTGCGAAACGGCGTGGCCTTGACCGAGCGGCGCAGTTTCTCGGCCACCTGCAGGGCGGCTTCGGGCGTGGCGCCGTTGAGCAGCACCACGAATTCCTCGCCGCCGTAGCGGGCCACGAAATCCGCCGAGCGCAGCTGTTCCTGCAGCGCGCGGCTGATTTCCTTGAGCACCTTGTCGCCGGCGGCGTGGCCGAAGGTGTCGTTGATGCGTTTGAAGTGGTCGATGTCGCACACGATCATCGCCAGATGGCCGCCATCACTGCGCCAGCGCGACACCTCCAGCGCCGCCCGGCGGTCGTAGGCGAGGCGGTTGTAGGCGCCGGTCAGCGGGTCGCGCAGGGCCTCTTCGGTGGTCACGTCGAGCCGGCTGCGCAGCGCCACCGTTTCGGTGCTCAACGCCGCCAGCTGCTGGCCAAGCGCGCTCAGCTGTGCTTCCAGGGTCTGTTGATGGACCTGCTCGGTGCTGTCCTGGCGGCGCAGATGCTCCTGCAAATGATCCAGGCGCGCTTCGATAAAGGCTTTCAGGCGTTCGAGATCGTTGGCCTCGGTCGCCGCGCTGCGCAGTTGCACCACCTGCAGCTCGGTGACCTGACGGGTCTGGCGGGATTCATCGCCGGCCTGGTGGCTTTGTCGCTGCGCTTCGCCGAGCGCGGCCTCGAGCTGCACCAGCCGACCGACGGTGGCTTTCAGGAACTCCTGCAACTCCGCCTGCCGGCGTTCGGCATGGGCGCGCGCTTCGGCCAGCAGGTGTAGCAGCTGGTCGGCCAGGCGCGCTCGGCCGGCGGGGTCGGTCAGCGCCTGGCGCAGGTCACGCGCCAGTGGTTCCAGCGCCACCGGCAAGGCTAGTGTGTCGAGCACGGACGCGATCAGCCGGCCTTCGGCGGTACCGATCGGCCATGCGCCTGGCCCGGTCGCGGCGCTGCGCGTGGCCAGCGCCGCAAGTGCCTGGTGCAGGGCGGCGGCGTCGTCGCTGTCGGCCGCCTGGCGCAGCGCCGCAAGGACCGGCGCCAGCGTCGGCTGACCGCTCGCCGCCAGTTCGCACAATTGCGCCACCGCCTGTCGTAACAGGGCGTCTGCGGGAGGGGTGTTGAGACGGTTCATGGTGCTGTGGCCGCTGCGCGACGGCCCGCTCGGGCCGTTGGACGTTGTAACGTGGGATCGGTAGACAACTTGATGGCATACAGGGCGGTCACGTGTGGGCTCTTTATGATGCGTTGGGCCAGGAAATGCAGCAGGTGGATTTGTCCTCAGGTCCAGAGATGGCGCCGAACTTGCCCTAGTATGAATACCCCATTTTAGCCCGACCGACAGCGACCATGATCCTGATCCTGCAAGAGCACGTTCATCCCGGCACGCCGGACTTCGAGGCGATCATGGATTATCTGGCCCGACGGCCGGGGGTCAGCACCCGCGTGCAGGAGGTCAGGGGCGCGCAGCAGACGCTGACCGAGATTTACCTGATCGGCGACACCGCCGCCCTGGATCGGGACGAGATCGCCGACCTGCCGGGCGTCGAGCAGGTGGTGCGGGTGTCGCGCGAGTACCGCATCCTCGGTCGCCACCAGGACGATTTCCGGCCGAGCGGCTTCGAGTACAACGGCGTCGAGTTCACGCAGGACAGCTTCGAGCTGTTCGCGGGCCTGTGCGCGGTGGACAACCGCGAGCACGTGGACCGCACCTTCGCCGCGCTGGCCGCGCAGGGCCTGCGCTGCGCGCGCATGGGCGCCTACAAGCCGCGCACCAGCCCGTATGCCTTCCAGGGCCACGGCGCGGCGTGCCTGCCGTTCGTGTTCGATTCCGCCGGCCGGCACGGCATCCGCGTGATCGCCATGGAGATCACGCACGAAAAACACATCCAGGAAATCCACGACGCGCTGTCGGCCCTGGGCAAGCCCACCGGCGTGATGCTGCAGGTCGGCACGCGCAACACGCAGAATTTCGAGCTGCTCAAGGCCATCGGCCGCCAGCAGGAATTCCCGGTGCTGCTCAAGCGCGGTTTCGGCATCACGCTCGAGGAATCCATCAACGCCGCCGAGTACCTGGCCAGCGAAGGCAACCAGCGGGTGGTGTTCTGCCTGCGTGGGGTCAAGACCAACCTTGGCGACCCGCACCGCAACCTGGTCGATTTCGCCCACGTGCCGGTGGTCAAGCGCCTGACGCGCATGCCGGTCGGCGTCGATCCCTCGCACTCGGTCGGCCGCCGCGACCGCGGCCCGGACGGCATCGAGGACATCCAGCACGCCGCCGCGCAGGGCGTGATCGCCGGCGCCAACCTGGTGCTGGTGGACTTCCACCCGGCGCCGGCCAAGGCGCTGGTGGACGGCCCGCAGGCGCTGCGCCTGGAAGAACTGCCGCTGTTCGTGGAGGACATGCAGATCGCGCGCGAGGCGTATCTGAAACGCCGCGCAGCGCACGAGCGGGCGCGCGCCCCGACGCCACCGGCCGCGCTCTGAAGGCCGATAATCCCGCCCCATATGTCGCGTCACACCGGGCGCGACGCGAACGACCACGGGTGGGGCGAGGCATGACGGCGGAGCAACGGGCGCGGGCGGCGTTGCACACCACGGCGGCGCTGCTGGCGCGGGTGCGCGATGTGCTCACCCGGCGCACGGCGAGCGGGCGCGACATCGACGCGCATCAGGTGGCGGTGCGCCGCTACGCCAATCTCGAGGCGCGTCTTAAGGCCGCGCAGGCGCTGGCGGCCACCGCCGATCCCGACACGGCCGCCTTGTTCGCGGCGCAGACGGCGCTGGACGCGCTGCACACGCTGGAGCGCCACGGCGCCGATGTCGGCCTCATACCGGCCGCACTGTCCGAGGCCGTACCCCCCGAACGGCGCGCCGAGTGGACCACCAGCCTGTCCGAGGCCAATTACCGTGCGCTCGCCGAGCGCGGCGCGGCGGATGGCTTCGTCAACCACGGCCCCGTCGCCGGCGAGGACGCCGAGCTGCTGCTGGCGCTGCGCGACACGACGCGTCGGTTTGCCGCCGAGCGCGTGGCGCCGATCGCCCAGCGCATTCATCTCGACGACCTGCTGGTGCCGGAAGACCTCATCGCCGGCATGGCCGAGCTCGGCTTCTTCGGCATGTCGATCCCGGCCGAGTACGGCGGCACCGGCATGAGCAACCTCGCCATGGTGGTGGCCACCGAGGAACTGTCCGCCGCCTCGCTGCCGGCGGCGGGCAGCCTCATCACCCGCCCCGAGGTGCTGGCCAAGGCGCTGCTCGCCGGCGGCAGCGAGGAGCAGAAACACCGCTGGCTCACGCCGGTGGCGCGCGGCGAGCTCATGGTCGCCGTGGCGGTGACCGAACCCGACACCGGCTCGGACGTCGCCGCGCTGCGCTGCCGGGCGACGCCCGCCGAGCAGGATGGCGTCGTCGGCTGGCGGATCGACGGCGCCAAGGCGTGGAGCACGTTTGCCGGCCGCGCCGACGTGCTGGCGCTGCTGGCGCGCACGGACCCCGATCCGAAGGCCGGGCACCGCGGCCTGTCGCTGTTCATCGTCGAAAAAGACCGCTGTTACGGCCACGACTTCGATCTCGTCCAGCCGGGCGGCGGGCGGCTCACCGGCAAGGCGGACCGCACGCTGGGTTATCGGGGCATGCACTCGTTCACGCTGCAGTTCGAGCGCTGGTTCGTGCCCGGCGACCGGCTGATTGGCGAGGCCGGGCGCGGCTTTTACTACCAGATGGCCGGCTTTGCGGCCGGGCGTTTGCAGACCGCCGGCCGCGCCACGGGTCTGGCGCAGGCGAGTCTCGAAGCCGCCGGGCGTTATGCCATGGACCGGCGCCAGTTCGGCCGGCCGATCGGCGAGTTCCAGAGCACGGCGTACGAACTCGGCGTGATGGCGCTTTCCATCGCCGCCGCGCGGGCGCTGACGCACGCGGCCGCGCGCGCCATGGATGCGGGTGCGCCGGATGCGGGTCTGCTCGCCGCCATGGCCAAGCTGTACGCCTGCCGCGTGGCGGTGGAAGTGTCGCAGCGCGCGCAGCTGCTGCACGGCGGCTGGGGCTATGCGGAGGAGTTCCCGGTCGCCCGCTACGTGGCGGACGCGCTGGTGCTGCCGATCTTCGAGGGCGTGGAGCCGATCCTGGAGCTCAAGGTCATCGGCCGGCAGCTGCTCGGCGGCGGCGCATGAGCCCGGGGGCGCTCGCCGGCCTTCGCGTGCTGGACCTCTCGCAGGTGCTGGCCGGGCCGTTCTGCACGCAGCTGCTGGCCGACCACGGCGCCGAGGTGATCAAGATCGAGCCGCCGCAGGGCGACCCCGCGCGGCGCTTTGCGCCGTTTCGGCCGGATGACGCCGAGCGCGCCTTCGGCGGCTATTTCCAGAGCATCAACCGCGGCAAGAAAAGCGTGGTGCTGGACCTGAAGGCCGCCGCCGACCGCGAGGTGTTCCTGCGCCTTGTCGACGGCGCCGACGTGCTGGTCGAGAACTACCGCGCCGGCGTGATGGAACGCCTGGGTCTGGGCTACGAGACGCTCGCGGCGCGCAACCCGCGCCTCATCTACGCCGCCATCCGCGGTTTCGGCGACCCGCGCACCGGCGACAGTCCCTACACCGACTGGCCGGCCTTCGACGTGGTGGCGCAGGCGCTCGGCGGCATCATGGGCATCACCGGTCCCGCCGCCGATCAGCCGCTGAAGGTCGGCCCCGGCGTCGGCGACACGGTGCCGGCGCTGATGCTGGCGTTCGGCATCCTCGCCGCCGTGCGCCATGCCGAGCGGACGGGACAGGGGCAGTTCCTGGATATCGCCATGGTCGATGGCGTGCTCGCGCTGTGCGAGCGCCTGGTGCACCAGTACAGCTACGCGGGTGAAATCGCCCGCCCGGAAGGCAACGGCCACCCGCTGCTGTGCCCGTTCGGGCTTTTCCGTGCCGCCGACGGCTGGGTGGCCATCGGCTGCCCGACCGACAAGTTCTGGGCGGAACTGGCCGCCGCCATAGACCGGCCGGAACTCGCCGGCGATCCCGGCTGGGCCACCAATGCCGCGCGGCTCGAGCGCCGCGCCGAGGTCACGGCGCTGATCGAGGGCTACACCGGCCCGCGCAGCAAGGCGGAGCTGAAGGCGCTGTTCGGCGGGCGGGTGCCGTTCGGTGCGGTGCAGGACGCGGCGGACATCTTTGCCGACCCGCACTTCGCGGCGCGCGGCATGCTGGTGCAGGTGGAGCACCCCGGCAGCGCCACGCCGGTGACGATTGCCGGCGTGCCGGTGCATCTGTCCGCCACGCCGGGCGCGGTGCGCGGGCGGGCGCCCAAGCTCGGCGAGCATACCGCCGAGGTGCTGGCCGGCCTTGCCGCGCGAGCGGGCCGGCAGCGGCCGGGTGCTTGACGGTTCGTTTGGCGGTCGGTGTAATGCCGGCCACCTTCAGTGGGCGCCGATTCATTTGGCGTTTGCCGTCCCGGGGCAGGATACCCCGGGGCGCAAGCCGTTGATTCATGGAGCGCGGCGCGGGCATGACCGGCGCCGCGGCGAGCTGGGAAATTCAAAGGACGGAATTTTTCAGCGTTTTCCCAGACTGCGCGGATAACGAGATGCCTCACACTCCCGGCCTGCCGCACCGCCTGCTGCAGGCGGTCGTTTTGTCGTTGCTGGTCGGCGCCTGCTCGCGTGCGGACAAACCGGCAGCGCCGCCGGCCGCCGGCGCCGCGCCGCCGGCGCTGCCGGTGCGCGTGGCGCAGGCGCGCACCCAGGCGCTGGCCGATCGCCTGCGTGCGGTCGGCACGCTCGCCGCCAACGAGTCGGTGGTGATCCGCCCGGAGATCGCCGGCCGCGTGGCGGCCATCCACTTCGAGGAAGGCCAGCCGGTCAAGGCCGGGGCGCCGTTGGTCACCCTCGATGCCGCCGAGTACCAGGCGCAGGTGGCGCAGACCGAGGCCACCGTCGAGGCCAACCGGCTCACGCACGAGCGCACCGCCGGGCTGGTGGAGAAGAACATGGTCAGCCAGCAGGACTACGACCAGGCCCGCGCGCGGCTGGCCGAATCGCAGGCGCTGCTGCAGCGGCACCGGGTGCTGCTGGACAAGACCGTGCTGCGCGCGCCGTTCGATGGCATCGCCGGCCTGCGCCTGGTGAGCCCTGGCGCCTATGTGCAGCCGGGGCAGGACCTGGTCAACCTGGAGGACATCGACCCGCTCAAGATCGAGTTCCGCGTGCCGGAACGCCACGCCGCGGCGCTGACCGTCGGCCGGCCGCTGCGCGTGCGGGTGGATGCCGTGCCGGGGCGCAGCTTCGCCGGCGAGATCTACGCCATCGACCCGCGTCTTGATGCCGCCACGCGCACGTTCGCGCTGCGCGGGCGGGTGCCGAACCCCGACGGCCTGCTGCGGCCGGGCATGTTCGCGCAGGTGGAGCTCACGCTTGGCGAGCGGCCGGCGGCGCTGGTGATCCCCGAGCAGGCCATCGTGCCGCGCGGCGAGCGGCTGTACGTGTTCAAGGTGGTGGACGGCAAGGCCACGCTGGTGCCGGTGCGCACCGGCCTTCGCGAGCCCGGCATCGTCGAGATCGTGGAGGGTCTTGCCGCCGGTGACACGGTGGTGACCGAAGGCCAGATGAAGCTGCGCGAGGGCATGCCGGTGCAGCCGCTGGAGCAGGCGTCATGAAGCTCACCGAGCTGTCGATCGAGCGGCCGGTGCTGGCCACGGTGATGAGCCTGGTCATCCTGCTGCTCGGCATCATCGCCTTCACGCGCCTGTCGGTGCGCGAGTACCCGATGATCGACACGCCGGTGGTGTCGGTGCGCACCATCTACCGCGGCGCCAGCGCCGAGATCATGGAAAGCCAGGTCAGCCAGCCGCTGGAGGACGAGCTGTCCGGCATCGAGGGCATCGACGTCATGAAGTCGGTGTCGCGCGAGGAGGTGTCGGAAGTCACCGTCAAGTTCCGCCTCACGCGCGACCCGGACGACGCCGCCGCCGACGTGCGCGACCGCGTCGCCCGCGCCCGCGACAAGCTGCCGGACGAGGTCGACGAGCCGGTCATCTCCAAGGTCGAGGCCGACGCCGACCCCATCATGTGGCTGGCCTTCTTCAGCGACCGCCACTCGCCGCTGGAAGTGTCCGACTTTGCCGACCGGGTGGTGCGCGACCGCCTGCAGACCATCCCCGGCGTGGCGACGGTGCTGATCGGCGGCGAGCGGCGCTATTCCATGCGCATCTGGCTGGACCGCGAGCGCCTGGCCGGCTACGGGCTCACGCCGCTGGACGTCGAAACCGCGCTGCGGCGCGAGAACATCGAGGTGCCGTCCGGGCGCATCGAGAGCAGCGAGCGCGAGTTCACGGTGCTGTCGGAGACGGACCTGCGCACGCCCGAGCAGTTCGACGACATGATCATCCGCGAGGTGAACGGCTACCCGGTGCGCCTGAAGGACGTCGGTCACGCCGAACTCGGCGCCGAGGACGAGCGCTCGAGCAACCGTGTCGACGGTGCCCCGGCGGTGGGTCTGGGCGTGGTCAAGCAGTCGACCGCCAACCTGCTCGAGGTGGCGCGCGCGGTCAAGGCCATGCTGCCGGAAATCCAGGCCGCGCTGCCGCCGGGCATGCAGTTCAAGATCGGCACCGACCGCTCGGCCTTCGTCGAGGAATCGATCAAGGCCGTCTACCGGACCCTGTACGAGGCGCAGGCGCTGGTGGTGGTGGTGATCTTCGTGTTCCTGCGCTCGCCGCGCGCCACGCTGATCCCGTTCCTGTCCATCCCGGTGGCCATCATCGGCGCCTTTTTCTTTCTCTACGTGCTCGATTTCTCGATCAACATCCTGACCCTGCTGGCGCTGGTGCTGGCCATTGGCCTGGTGGTGGACGACGCCATCGTGGTGCTCGAGAACATCTACCGGCGCATCGAGGAGGGCTTGCCGCCGCGCCAGGCGGCGCTGGCCGGCGGGCGCGAGATCGGCTTTGCCGTGCTGGCGGTCACCATCACGCTGATCGCCGTGTTCGTGCCGATGGCGTTTCAGACCGGCACCACCGGGCGGCTGTTTCGCGAGTTCGCGCTGGCGGTGGCGGGCGCGGTGGCGGTGTCGGGCTTCGTCGCGCTCACGCTGGTGCCGATGCTGTGCGGGCGCCTGCTGCGCCACTCCAGCCACAACGCGGCGTACCAGTTCACCGAGCGCTTTTTCGTGGCCCTGAATCGTGGCTACGAGGCGACGCTGCGCGCGGCGCTGCGCGGCTGGCTGCTGGTGGTGGCGCTGGCGCTGGCCGCCGGCGGCGCCGGTGCATGGATGTTCACGCAGCTGAAGGCGGAGCTGGCGCCGTTCGAGGACCGCTCCGATTTCGTGGTGCTGGCGCTCGGCCCGGAAGGGGCGAGCTACGACTATATGTTCCGCAGCATGCTCGACGTGGAACGCATCCTCGCCGCGGTGCCGGAAATGCAGACGCTGTTCATCGTGGTGTCGCCGGGCGTGCAGCGCCCGGCGCCGATCAACGTCGGCGCCGCGTTCGCCACCATCAAGCCGTGGCAGGAGCGCACGCGCAGCCAGTTCGACATCACCCGCGAGCTGGCCCCCAAGCTCGGCGCGCTGCCGGGCGTGCTGGCGTTTCCGATCAACCGCGCCTCGCTCGGCATGGGCGGCTACCGGGAAACGCCGGTGCAGTTCGTGCTGCAGGCCGACACCTGGGAGGACCTGCAGGTGGCGGTCGATGCGCTGATGGCGCGCGCCGCGCAAAACCCGGCGCTGGTCAACCTCGACACGGACCTGAAGCTCAACAAGCCGCAGCTGAAGGTGGACGTCGACCGCGACAAGATCGCCAACCTCGGCATCAGCGCGGCGGACGTCGGGCGCACGCTCGAAACCCTGCTCGGCGGGCGCGAGGTGACGCGCTTCAAGCGCGCCGGCAAGCAGTACGAGGTGATCGTGAAGCTGGCCGACGACGCCCGCCGGCGGCCGAACGACCTGACCGACATTTACCTGCGCGCCGGCGACGGCTCGCTGGTGCAGGTGGACAACGTGGCCCTCCTGCGCGAGGCGGTGGCGCCGCGCGAACTGAATCACTTCAACCGCCTGCGCGCGGCCAAGATCACCGCCAACGTGGCGCCCGGGCACGCGCTCGGCGAGGCGCTCGACTGGCTGGCGGCCGAGGCGAAACACGTCCTGCCGCCCGGCGGGCGCATCGACTACGACGGCGTGTCGCGCGAATTCCGCGAGGCCAGCCAGGCGCTGGCGTTCACCTTCGGCCTGGCGATGGTGTTCATCTATCTGGTGCTGGCGGCGCAGTTCGAGTCCTTCCGCGACCCGCTGGTGATTTTGCTGTCGGTGCCGCTGGCGGTGGCGGGCGCGGTGGCGGCGCTGTACTACACCGGCAACACGCTGAACGTGTACAGCCAGATCGGCATGGTGATGCTGATCGGACTGACCGCCAAGAACGGCATCCTGATCGTCGAGTTCACGCGCCAGCTGCGCGCCGGCGGCATGGCGGCGCGTGAAGCCCTGGTGCAGGCCTCGGTGCAGCGCCTGCGGCCGATCCTGATGACCTCGGCCACCATGCTGCTGGCGGCGGTGCCGCTGGCGCTGGCGCACGGCGCCGGTGCCGAGACGCTGCACCCGATCGGCTGGGTGATCATCGGCGGTCTGCTGGTCGGTACGCTGTTCAGCCTGTACGTGGTGCCGGTGGTGTACCTGCTGCTGGCCGGGCGCGAGCGCGTGGCGCGGCCGGCCGGCGCGCCGCAGCCGGTCTGATGCAAAGGCAAGACGCCGCGCCGGCGGCTGCGCTGGCGCTGATTCCGCTCGCCAGTTTCCTCGGACCGTTCATCGCCACCGCCATCGTGGTGGCGCTGCCGCAGATCAGCGCCGCGCGCGGGCTCACGCCGGCGCAGGCCGGCTGGTACACCAGCGCCTATTTCGTCACCGCGGCGGTGTTCATGATGCCGGTGGCGCGCGCCGGCGATCTGTACGGCCGCGGGCCGGTGCTGGCGCTGGGTGCCGCCATCATCGCGCTGACCAGCCTGCTCGGCGCCGTGGTGGCCGATCCGTACGCGCAGATCGCGCTGCGCTTGCTGCAGGGCGTGGGTTCGGCCGGCGTGTTCGGCACCGGGCCGGCGCTGCTGGCGCAGCTGGTGCCGCCGAGTCGCCGCGGCCGGGTGATCGGCCTCAACATCACGGTCACCTACATCGGTCTTACCGCCGGTCCGGCGCTGGGCGGCCTGCTGACGCAGGCGCTCGGCTGGCAGGCGATTTTCTACCTCACCGCAGTGGTGGGTCTCGCGGTGGCGGCGGCGCTGTGGCGGGTGCTGCCGCGCACCGCGGCGAGCGTGCCCGGCGGGCGCTTCGACGTACCGGGCGCGGTGCTGCTCGGCGCGGCGCTGGGTCTTTTCTGGCTGGCCAGCGGCCGGCCGCAGCATTGGGACGCGCTGCTGCTGCTGGCGCTGGCCGGCGCGGCGCTGTGGGCCTTCATTGCCCATCAGCGGCGCGCGGCGCAGCCGCTGATCGACCTGTCGCTGCTGGCGCCGGGGCAGGCGCTGCGCTACTCGGCCCTGGCGGCGCTGCTGCATTACAGCGGCGTGTTCGGCCTGAGCTACGTGCTGAGCCTGGTGCTGCAGCACGGCGCCGGCAGCGGGGCGGCGCGCACCGGTCTGCTGCTGGCCATCCAGCCGGTGCTGCAAACCGTGCTGGCGGTGCCGGCCGGGCGGCTGGCCGACCGCGTGCCGACGCGCCGGCTGACCGTGGCCGGGCTCACGCTCACCTCGAGCGGGCTGGCGCTGACGGCGCTGGCCGGTGCCGGCGGCTGGCTGGGGCTGCTGCCGCTGGCGCTGGCCTGCATCGGCGTCGGCACGGCGCTGTTCGTGCCGCCCAACCAGCACGCGGCGCTGGCGGCGGTGCCGCCGTCGGCGTTCGGCCTGGCGGCGGGCCTTTTGCAGACCACGCGCCTGGTGGGGCAGATGGCCAGCATGGCGCTCGCCGTGTGGCTGCTCGGCGTGCTGGCGCCGCAGCGGCCCGCCGACTATCGGCTGGCGCTGGCGGTGGCCGGGCTGGCATTTTTCGTGCTCTGCTTGGGCGCCTTGCTGGCCAGCGCCCGGCGCCCGCCGGCGGGCGGCTGAAAAATACTTAAAAGTCCGCCGGCGGGATATCCGCAAGCGGAATTTTTCGGCACCCAGCCGGGCAGGAGCCCCGGCATGTCCCGGGGACGCGAGTCCGCGGGACATGGAGCGCAGCGCGGGCGTGCACCGCGCGGCCGCGAGCCGAGAAATTCCAGGGATGGAATTTTTCGGCCTCTACCCGGGGCAGGAGCCCCGGCATGTCCCGGGGACGCGAGTCCGCGGGACATGGAGCGCAGCGCGGGCGTGCACCGCGCGGCCGCGAGCCGAGAAATTCCAGGGATGGAATTTTTCGGCCTCTAACTTAAGGAATCACGCCATGGGTTTCGTGTCCATCAAATGCCGGGCCTCGGCGGCGCAGCACGACGCCCTGTGCGGCGTGTTCGAGCAGGCGGGGGCGGTGGCGGTCACCACCACCGACGCCGCCGACCGGCCGGTGCTCGAGCCGGCACCGGGCCAGACGCCGCTGTGGCCCGAGGTCGAAATCACCGCGCTGTTCGACGGCGATCACGACTGCGAGCCGCTGCTGGCACTGTTGGCGGCGCTGGGCGCGCAGGCGGTGAGCTGCGAGCGCGTGCCCGAGCAGGACTGGGCACGCAGCGGGCAGGACGTGACGGCGCGGCATTTCGGCGGGCGGCTGTGGGTATGTCCCACCGATGCGGCGGTCCCGGCGCCGGATGCGGTGGTGGTGCGTCTGGACGCCGGGCTCGGTTTTGGCACCGGCGCGCATCCGACCACCGCGCTGTGTCTGCGCTGGCTGGCGGCGCATCCGCCGGTGGGCGCCGAGGTCATCGACTGGGGCTGTGGGTCCGGCATTCTTGCCGTGGCGGCGGCGCTGCTGGGGGCGCGGTGCGTGTGGGCGATCGACATCGACCCGCAGGCGCGCACCGCCGCCGCCGCCAATGCGGCGCGCAACGGCGTCGCCGACCGCGTGCAGGTGCTCGCGGCCGATGCACTGCCGGCCGTGCTCGCTGTCGACCTGATTCTGGCCAACATCCTGGCGCCGGTGCTGGTGCAGTTGGCGCCGCGGCTGCTGGCGGCGCTGCGCCCGGGAGGCACTGTGGTGCTGTCCGGCCTGCTCGAGGCACAGGTGCCGCAGGTGGTGGCGGCGTTCACACCGGCGGTGCATTTTGCCGCCCCGGCGATCGAGCAGGGCTGGGCGTGTCTGGCCGGGGTCAAGTCGTGACGGGGCCGACCCTGCTGCGCTGTCCGGCCTGCGGCACGGTGTTTCGCGGCCCGGCGACGCTGCCAGCCCACCGCCGGGTGCGCTGTGGCGTGTGCAGCGAGGTGTTTGCCGCGCCGGCGGACGACGACGCGTGGGCGCCGTCAGGCGCGCCAGCGCGGCCGGCCTATGTGTCGCGCCGGCAGGTGGCGGTGGCGGGCGGCGCGCGCGGCCTGTGGCGTGGCGCGCTGGTGGCGCTGCTGACACTGACGCTGCTCGGCCAGGTGGCTTGGCTGGCGCGCCAGCGGCTCGCGACGGTGCCGGTGTTGCGTCCGGTCGTCGCGGCCGTCTGCCCGCATCTGGGCTGTCGGCTGCCGCCGTTTCGGGATCTTCAGGCGATTCGCGTCGACGAGGCGCGCATCACCTCGCACCCCGACTACACGCAGGCGCTGCTGGTGGTGGCCACGGTCGTCAACAGCGCACCGCTGGCGCAGCCCTGGCCGCGGCTGGCGCTGGCGCTGACCGGCGTCGACGGCGCGGTGGTGGCCGAGCGCGTGTTCGAGCCGGCCGAGTATCTGCCGGCCGAGCGCCAGGGGGAGGGCGATTTTGCGCCCGGCAGCGCGGTCGAGATCCGCCTGCCGCTGGCCGATCCGGGTACGCAGGCGGCCGGCTTTCGCTTGAACTGGTACTGACCGCCGCCGCCCGTGCTCGCCATCGGCTAACATGGCGCCCCGCTCGCGGTCCTGAACCACGCCGACCGGTGTCTTGATGACGTATCGAAAAACTTCATTGGAATTTATGGGCTCGTGTCCGCGTGGTAGACGCCCGCGCTGCGCTCCCTGAATCGACGGCCTGGCAGGCCGTTGAAAAAGGGCTTGCTGCCCTTTTTCAACTCGGCTAGTCGCGGCACCGGTCCGCGACGGCCTCCGCCTATCAAGCACTTGACGTGCTTGATAGGCGCGCAAGCCATCCCTGGCCTGCCAGGCCGTCGATTCAGGCCGGGACATCCCGTCCCGGACGGGAAACGCTGAACGAATCGGCGTTTCCCCAACAAACTAACGGACTAGCGTCACGCTGGCGCCGGGCGGGCTTTGCTTTCCCGGCGCGGGCCGTGACAGGGGGGCTTCGGGTATATGAATCCGGTCGATGTCGGTGTTGCAGGTGAGCCGGGTGGGGGTGTCTGGGGTGATCAGCGTGCGCAGCCACCGTTGGCGCAATGCGTGGCGGACACCGTGCGCCGCTACCTGGACGACCTGGGCGACAGCGCGTCGAACGGCAATCTCTACCAACTGTTGCTCGAGCAGATCGAAAAACCGCTGCTGGCGGTGGTGATGGAACGCGCGCGCGGCAACCGTTGCCGCGCCGCCGAGTGGCTCGGCATCAACCGCAACACGCTGCGCAAGAAACTGCAGCAGCACGGCCTGTGACAGGCTGTCGAAAGTAGCCTGTTACAGCGGCCCAGGGGTGTCTTGACTTGCAAGCGGTGCTCGAAGCCGCGGATGTCGTTCATTTTTCAAAGGTCAGTCTGTGATTCACAAAGTTCGCCGTGCCTTGATCAGCGTGTCGGACAAGACCGGTGTGGTCGATCTCGCCCGCCGGCTGGCGGCGCTCGGCGTCGATCTCGTGTCCACCGGCGGCACCTGCCGCACGCTGCGGCAGGCTGGACTCGCCGTGCGCGAAGTGGCCGAGCTGACCGGTTTTCCGGAAATCATGGACGGCCGCGTCAAAACCCTGCACCCGCTGATCCACGGCGGCCTGCTCGGCCGGCGCGGCCAGGACGACGCGGTGATGGCCGCCCACGGCATCGCGCCGATCGATCTGTTGGTGCTGAACCTGTACCCGTTCGAGGCCACCGTGGCGCGGCCGGACTGCACGCTGGAGGAGGCGGTCGAGCAGATCGACATCGGCGGCCCGGCCATGCTGCGTGCGGCGGCCAAGAACTTCCGCCATGTGGCGGTGCTGACCGAGCCAGCCCAGTACGAGGCGGTGCTGGCGCAGATCGAGGCCAGCGGCGGGGTGGGGGATGCCGAGCGGTTTGCGCTGGCGGTGGCCGCCTTCAACCACGTCGCCAACTACGACGCGGCGATCAGCGATTACCTGTCGTCGATCGGCCCGGACGGGGCGCGCGCCGAGTTCCCCGGCCAGGTCAACGGCCGCCTCGTGAAGGTGATGGACCTGCGCTACGGCGAGAACCCGCACCAGCGCGCAGCGTTCTACCGGGATCTCAAGCCGGCGCCCGGCACGCTGGCCACGTTCAAACAGCTGCAGGGCAAGGAGCTGTCGTACAACAATCTCGCCGACGCCGACGCCGCCTGGGAGGCGGTGCGCGGCTTTGCGGCGCCGGCCTGCGTGATCGTCAAGCACGCCAACCCGTGCGGTGTGGCGCTCGGCGCCGATCCTGCCGAAGCCTACGAGCGCGCCTATGCCGGCGACCCGGTATCGGCATTTGGCGGCATCATCGCCTTCAACCGGCCGCTCGATGGCGCGGCGGCCAAGGCCATCGTCGGGCGCCAGTTCGCGGAAGTCATCATCGCGCCGTCCGTGACGGCCGACGCGCTCGCCGTCACCGCCGGCAAGCCGAACATCCGCGTGCTGGAAATCCCGCCGGGCGAGGGGCGCAACACGCACGACCTCAAGCGTATCGGCTCCGGCCTGCTGATCCAGACCGCCGACACGCACGTGCTGGCGCGGGCTGATTTGAAGGTTGTCACGCGCCGCGCGCCGACGCCGGCCGAACTCGACGACCTGATGTTCGCCTGGGAGGTCGCCAAGTACGTGAAATCGAACGCCATCGTCTACGCCGCCGGCCAGCGCACGCTCGGCGTCGGGGCGGGGCAGATGTCGCGCGTCGACTCCGCCCGCATCGCCGCGCACAAGGCCGCCGAGGCCGGCTTCGAACTCACCGGCGCGGTGATGGCGTCGGACGCCTTCTTCCCGTTCCGGGATGGTCTCGACGCTGCCGCCGAGCGCGGCATCGCCGCCGTCATCCAGCCCGGCGGGTCGATGCGCGATGCCGAGGTGATCGCCGCCGCCGACGAGCACGGCATGGCCATGGTGTTCACCGGCGTGCGCCATTTCCGGCACTGAGCGCTTGTGAATTTTTCAAGCGCTCAGGCCGGCCAGGGACGGCCGGACGCGAATCGAGCCCGCAAGGGCTTGATTCGCGGGAGCACGTCCGGGCGTGTACCGGACGGGCGCGCAAGCAATGCGCAGGGCGCGCATTTCTCCACAAACCCTGAGCCGGCGTGCTGGCCGCGCTGGGGTTGATCGGTGGTCTGGCGCTGCTGATCGGCGGCGCCGAGCTGCTGATCCGCGGTGCGGCGCGTCTGGCGGTGAGCGCTGGCCTCACGCCGCTGGTGGTGGGGTTGACCGTGGTCGCTTTCGGCACCGGTGCGCCGGAGCTGGCCGTCGGCCTGAGTTCGGCATTGGGGCAGGCGCCGGCGGTCGGGGTCGGCAACGTGGTCGGCAGCAATATCGCCAACGTCTTGCT
>NZ_JAQVGQ010000036.1:0-10630 GCF_028696615.1 Immundisolibacter sp.
CTGCTGGCGCGCCTGGCGCGCTCGCCCGAGCTGCTGGTGACGTTTGCCGTGGCCTGGGCGGCGCTGCTGGCGGCGCTCGCCGATACGCTGGGTCTGGGCAAGGAGCTCGGGGGCCTGCTGGCCGGCGTGTCGCTGGCTTCGACGCCGTTTCGCGAGGCGCTCGCCTCACGCCTGGCCAGCGTGCGGGATTTTCTGCTGCTGTTCTTTTTCGTGAGTCTGGGCGCCGGCCTCGATTTCGGCGCGCTCGACGGCAAGCTCGGACCGGCGCTGGCGCTCACCGCCTTCGTGCTGGTCGGCAAGCCGCTGATCGTGCTGCCGGTGCTGGCGCTGGCGGGCTACGGCCGGCGCAGCGCGTTTCTGGCCAGCCTCACGCTGGCGCAGATCAGCGAGTTCTCGCTGATCCTGCTGGCGCTGGCCGTGCAGGCCGGGCTCGCCGATGCGGCCACGCAGGCGCTGGTGACGCTGGTGGGCCTCACCAGCATCGGCGTCAGCACCTACCTGGTGACCTACTCGGGCGCGCTTTATCGGGCCGTCGAAAAAGGGCTGCCCGCCCTTTTTTCGACTCGCCGCGCCCGGCCCCGGTCCGGGCACGGCTCCGACCAGCCAAATACATGCGTATCCGGCTGGCGCACGAGGCATCCCTGCCTCGCGGTAACAGGCCGTTTTCTAACGGCCTGTTATGCGCGTCTGGAGCCGCTGCGGGCGCGTTTCAGTGCCGATGTCACACGCCGGCAGGCGGCCGGCGAGGCGCCGGCGCCGGCCGACGTCATCCTGTTCGGTCTCGGCCGCTACGGCACGGCCATCGCCGAGGGCCTGCGCGCGCGCGGGCTCACGGTGCTGGGCGTCGATTTCGATCCCGAAATGGTGGCGCGCTGGCGTGCGCGTGGCCTGCCGGCCCACTACGGCGACGCCGCCGATCCGGAGTTCGGCCGCAGCCTGCCGCTGGCCGCCGCGAGCTGGGTGGTGTGCGCCATTCCGGTGCACGGCGGCAGCCTGACGCACGACGACCCGCGCCTGGCGCTGGTGGACGCGCTGCGCAACCACGGCTACCGGCAGCGCATCGCGGTCGCCATCCATCAGCCGGACGACCTGCCAGCGCTGCGCAGCCGCGGCGTGGACCTCATTCTGCTGCCGATGGCGGACGCCGCCGCCGAGGCGGTAGACCTGATCACCGACCCGCCGCAGGGCGCGGCACGCGAGCGGCGCGAACGTGGGCTCGAAAACGCAGTGTCATGAGGCGGCGGCCTGCTCCAAAACCACCATCGCCACCGCATGCTCCTGCTCGTCGGCAAGGCTCAGGTGCCAGGCGACGATGCCGCGGCGCGCCAAGTGCTCGGCGGCGGCGCCGGACAACTCCAGCCACGGCCGGCCGGCCGCATCATGGCGTACGGCGATTTGCGGCAGCGTCACGCCTTGCGCGATGCCGGTACCGAGCGCCTTGCCGAAAGCTTCCTTGGCGGCGAAGCGCTTGGCCATGAAGGCGGCCGGCGCCGGCGCGGCGCGGTAGTCGGCGAGTTCGGATTCGGCCAGCAGGCGGCGCGCGAAGTGCTCGCCGTGCAGGTCCAGCATGCGCGCGATGCGCGCGATGGAAACGATGTCGACGCCGATGCCGGCGATCACGACCGCGCCCGGGCGATGGCGGCCCGCATCTCGGCCACCGCCGCGCGCAGACCCACGAACACGGCCCGCGCGATGAGCGCGTGGCCGATGTTGAGCTCGACGATGCCGGGCAGCGCGGCGATGGCGGCAACGTTGTCGAGGTTCAGGCCGTGCCCGGCGTTCACGGTGAGCCCGAGATCGCGCCCGTAGGCGGCGGCGGCCTCGATGCGCGCCAGCTCGACCACCCGCCGGTCGCGATCAGCCGCCTCGGCGTAGCGGCCGGTATGCAGCTCCACCACAGGCGCGCCACAACGGCACGCCGCTTCGAGCTGGCGCGGCTCGGGGTCGATGAACAGCGACACCTGCACGCCGACGCCCGCGAGCTGCGCCACGGCCTGGGCAATGCGGCTCTCCTGGCCGGCCACGTCGAGGCCGCCTTCGGTGGTCAGCTCCGCTCGCCGCTCGGGCACCAGACAGCAGTCCGACGGACGAAGGCGCGCGGCGATGTCGATCATCTCGTCTGTGACCGCCATTTCGAGATTCAGCCGGCACGGCAGGCGCTCGCGCAGCGCCTGCACGTCGGCGTCCTGGATGTGCCGACGGTCCTCGCGCAGGTGCACGGTGATGAAATCGCCGCCGCCGGCGAGCGCCTCGAAGGCCGCCTCGACGGGCGACGGATACGGCGTGTGGCGCGCCTGGCGCAGCGTGGCCACGTGGTCGATGTTGACGCCGAGCAGCGGCGCGCGGGCAGCGGGTGATGCGGTCATGGAGCTTCCGGTTCGCAGTGCGGGCGCCCGGCGAGGACGCGGAACAGCGCGCGGCTCTTCAGCGGCCGGTCGCCGAAATGCCAGGCGAGCTGCGCGCGCAGCAGGCGCTTGAAGGCCGGCCAGTGCGCGACATCGTCGAGCGCATCGGCGTGCAGCGCCAGCAGCGCCGCGCCGGGCAGCGCGCCGTCGACGGCCGGCACGGCGCCGTGTTCGGGCTGATAGTGATAGCGCGCCGCCGGCTCGATGGCCGCGCCGTTGGCATCGCGCGTGAGCAACAGGCCGTAGCCGAGCCCGGCCAGCAAGTCCCGCTCGAAGCGCCGCAGCGCGGGCTCGATCGCCCCGCCCGGCAGGGCGGCGAGCGCCGCCGCATAGGCGTCGTACACGGCCGGATGCGCATCCAGGCGCGCGCAGGCGCGCAGCAGCAGCTCGTTGAGATAAAAGCCCGCCGCCAGCGCCGCGCCGTGCAGCGGTGCGAGGTAGCCGTCGGGCTCGGCCTGGGTGAGGGTCTTGAGGTCGCCGGCGCCGGTCCAGGACAGCAGCAGCGGCGAGAAGGGCTGCAGCACGCCGGCCAGCTTGCCGCGTCCGCCGCGCGCCACCAGTCCCAGCCGGCCGTGCGCGCGGCTGAAGCATTCGAGCAGCAGGCTGCTGTCGCGGTACGGCCGGCGGTGCAGCACGTAGGCCGCCTGCAGCAGCACCGGCGCCTGGCCGGCGGAACGGGCTCTTGCCATGCCGGACGCGCTCAGTCGCCCTGGTAGCCGAGCGTGCGCAGCGCCACGTCGTCGTCGGTCCAGCCGCTTTTCTCGCGCACCGTGAGCTGCAGGAACACGTGCGTTTCGAGCAGTTTTTCGAGGTCGGCGCGCGCCTCGGAGCCGATTTGCTTGAGCATGGCGCCGCCCTTGCCGATGACGATGCCCTTGTGGCTGGGCCGCTCCACCCAGATGATGGCGCTGATCTCGGTGCGCTGCGGCTCCTCGATGAAGCTCTCGACCGCCACCGTGCACACGTACGGCAGTTCCTGATGCAGGTGGCGCATGAGCTTCTCGCGCACCAGCTCGGCGGCCATGAACGTGAGACTGCGGTCCGTGACCTGGTCTTCCGGGAACAGCGGCCCGCCGGCCGGCAGCAGGCGGCCGACCACGTCCGCCAGGCGCTCGACGTTGCTGCCCTTGCGGGCCGACACCGGCACGATCTCGGCAAAGCAGCCGGCGTCGCCCAGGCGCTGCATCTGCGCCAGCAGTTCCGCCTTGTCCGGCACCAGATCGATCTTGTTGATGACCGCCAGCGCCCGCCGGCCGCTGGCCTTGACCAGCTCCAGCACGCGCTGGTCGTCGGCGGTCCAGTGCGTGCCCTGCACCACCATCATCACCAGATCCACGCCCTCGAGCGCGCCGGCGGCGGTGCGGTTCAGATAGCGGTTCAGCGCCCGCCCCTCGCCCGGGTGGATGCCCGGCGTGTCCACGAACACCGCCTGCACGCCGCCCTCGGTGCGGATGCCGAGCAGGCGGTGGCGCGTGGTCTGCGGCTTGGGCGAGGTGATGGCGAGCTTCTGCCCCACCAGGCGATTGAGCAGCGTCGACTTGCCGACGTTCGGGCGGCCGACGATGGCCACGTAACCGGCCCGCTCGACCGGCGGCTGGTTGGGGTCGGATTCAGTCATTGGTTTGCAGTTGTTGCAGCGCGGGGGCGGCGGCGGCCTGCTCGGCACCACGGCGCGTGCCACCGCTGCCCCGACAGGGTGTCGGCAGCCCCGCCACGCGGCATTCGACCTCGAATTCCCAGGCACCGGCGCGTTCCCGCTCACCGACCAGATGGTACTGCGGGCGCTCCAGGCCACGGCTTTGCAGCCACTCCTGCAGGCGTGTTTTCGGGTCCTTGAGCGCCTCGCCGGGCTGCACGCGTTCCAGCGCCGGGCCCAGCAGGTGCAGCACGCGCTCGCGGCAGACCTCGATGCCGGCGTCCAGATAAATGGCGCAGATCAGCGCCTCGAAGGCGTCGGCCAGGATGGACAGCCGCCGCTGGCCGCCGGTCTTGCGCTCGCCGAGTCCGAGCTCCAGAAACTCGCCCAGGCGCAGCTCGGCCGCCGCCTCGGCCAGCGCCTCGCCGTTCACCAGGCGCGCGCGCAGGCGCGTCAGCTCGCCTTCGCTGGCGTCGGGAAAACGCTGCGTCAGCGCCTCGGCGATCAGAAAGCCGAGCAGCGCATCACCCAGGAATTCCAGGCGCTCGTTGTGCTGACGCCGCGCACTGCGGTGAGTGAGCGCACGGCGCAGCAACGCCTCATCGGCGAAGCGATGCCCCAGGCGCAGCTGCAGAAGATCGAGCGGCTTGGTCAACTGTCCCCGGGCACCGTGCCCTCGACCTGCAGCTCGTGCCGAAAATGCAGCATTACGCTGATGTTGGCGAATACCGGCCGCACGTAGTCATACTCGACCACGATGCGCTTCTTGCCGGTCTTTTTGTCGTAGTCGAGCTTGAGGTTGTCCTTGGTCGGCGTCGGCGTGTACAGGCCGCTCATGTCGAAGCGCTTCTCGAGCAGGCTCCAGATCGCCGGCTTGCCCATCTGGCCGATGGTCGAGTCCTCGGCCAGCGAGTTGACCGCCTTGCGCACGGCAAACGCCTCGTAATAGCCGGGATACATCGCCAGACCCACCATGAAAAACACCACCGCCACGGCAACGGCGATGGCCACGGAAAAAATCGACCACCCCCCCTGCCGGGCAGCGCAACGGACGTGCATGTGCGAATCCTCCCTGTCGTGGACGACGCAAAAATCGTGCGTCCGCTGCGCCATTATCGACTGGCCGTCAGGGAATGGCCGAGCCGATACGCCGCCAGTCGACGGCAAACCGGTCGGCATCCCAGCTCATCCAGATGAAAAACGCCTTGCCGACCAGGTTCCGGTCCGGCACGAAGCCCCAGTAGCGGCTGTCCTTGCTGTTGTCGCGGTTGTCGCCCATGACGAAGTACTGCCCCGGCGGCACCGTCACCTCGCCCTGCGGACCCTGCCGCTGCGGCATCCACTGCACCACGTAAGCGTGCTCGCCGAGCCGCTCGGGCACGCGCACCCACTCGGTGCCGCCCTCGCGCACCGTCTGCGCCGCCTCGCGCCGGGTGACCGGCTCACCGTTCACGTACAGCACCTTGTCGTAATAACCGATGCGGTCGCCAGGCAGGCCGACCACGCGCTTGATGTAATCGGTCGACGGGTCCGGCGGGTAGCGGAACACCACCACGTCGCCGCGCTGCGGGCTGCCGATGTCGATGATCTTCTTGTCGATCACCGGCAGGCGGATGCCGTAGGTGAACTTGTTGACCAGGATGAAATCGCCCACGTGCAGCGTCGGCAGCATGGAGCCCGACGGGATGCGAAACGGCTCCACCAGAAACGAGCGCAGCAGGAACACCGCCAGGATGACCGGAAAGAACGAGCGCCCGTACTCCACCCACCAGGGCATCTCGTCCGGTGGCGTGCCGGCGGCGGTGCGATGGCGCGCCAGCCAGATCTCGTCCACCGCCCAGATGAGGCCGCTGACCACCAGCAGTGCGAACAGCAGCAGCGCGAAATCCACCGTCACTTCTCCTTGCCGGTGTGCAGCACGGCCATGAAGGCCTCCTGCGGAATCTGCACGTTGCCGACCTGTTTCATGCGCTTTTTGCCTTCCTTTTGTTTTTCGAGCAGCTTGCGCTTGCGCGTGATGTCGCCGCCGTAGCACTTGGCGGTGACGTTCTTGCGCATGGCGCGCACGGTCTCGCGGGCCACGATCTTGGCGCCAATCGCCGCCTGGATCGGCACCTCGAACATCTGTTTCGGGATCAACTCCACCATTTTGGCCACCAGTTCGCGGCCACGCTGGGCGGCGGCCCCCCGGTGCACGATCACCGACAGCGAATCGACCTTGTCCTTGTTGACCAGCACGTCGAGCTTGACCAGATCGGCCGGCTCGAAGCGCGTGAACTCGTAATCGAACGAGGCGAAGCCGCGGCTGACCGACTTCAGGCGATCGAAGAAATCGGCCACCACTTCCGCGGCCGGGATGTCGTACTGCAGCGACACCTGCCCGCCCAGATGACTCATGCGCACCTGCCGGCCGCGCTTTTCCTCGCACAGCGCGAGCACCGCGCCCAGATACGCCGGCGGCACCAGGATGCTGACGGCGAGGATCGGCTCGCGGATCTCGGCCAGCTCCGACGGGTCCGGCAGCTTGGCCGGGTTGTCCACCAGCAGCACCTCGCCGGCGCGGGTCTGCACCTCGTACAGCACGGTCGGCGCGGTGGTGATGAGTTCAAGGTTGTACTCGCGCTCCAGGCGCTCCTGCACGATTTCCATGTGCAGCATGCCCAGAAACCCGCAGCGGAAACCAAAGCCGAGCGCCTGCGAGGTCTCGGGCTCGAAGCTGAGCGCCGCGTCGTTCAGGCGCAGCTTGCGCAGCGCCTCGCGCAGCGCCTCGTAATCGGACGAGTCGACCGGAAACAGGCCGGCGAACACGCGCGGCTTGACGCGCTGGAAGCCCGGCAGCGGCGCCGGCGCCGGGCGCGCCTCCTCGGTGAGGGTGTCGCCGACCGGCAGCGCGTCGATGTCCTTGATGCCGGCGATCACGATGCCGGCCTCGCCGGGCCCGAGCGCCTCGACGTCGCGCCGCTTGGGCGTGTGGATGGCCAGCCGGTCGATGCCGTACACGCGGCCGGTCGACATGATGCGGATGCGCTGGCCGACGCGCAGCACGCCGTTCACCACCCGCACCAGACCGACCACGCCGAGGTAGTTGTCGAACCAGGAGTCGATCACCAGCGCCTGCAGCGGCGCCTGCGCATCGCCTTTGGGCGGCGGAATGCGCGCGATCAGCGCCTCCAGCACGTCGTCCACGCCCTGGCCGGTCTTGGCGCTGCACGGCACGGCATCCTCGGCGTCGATGCCGACGATTTCCTCGATCTCGCGTTTGACGCGCTCGGGCTCGGCGGTGGGCAGGTCGATCTTGTTCAGCACCGGCAACACTTCGAGCCCCTGCTCGATGGCCGTGTAGCAGTTGGCGACGGTCTGCGCCTCCACGCCCTGCGCGGCGTCCACCACCAGCAGCGCGCCCTCACAAGCGGCGAGCGAGCGCGACACCTCGTACGAGAAATCGACATGCCCGGGTGTGTCGATGAAGTTCAGCAGGTATTCCTTGCCGTCGCGTGCCGTGTAGCGCAGCGACACGCTCTGCGCCTTGATGGTGATGCCGCGCTCGCGCTCCAGGTCCATCGAGTCCAGCACCTGCGCCGACATCTCGCGCTCGGTGAGCCCCTGGCAACGCTGGATGAAGCGGTCGGCGAGGGTCGATTTGCCGTGATCGATGTGGGCGATGATGGAAAAATTGCGAATGCGGTCGAGGGGGGTCATCGGCAGCGCCAAAGCGAACGGGGGCGGCAGTATAGGCAAGCGACACTCGATTCAGCGCTCGCCGCCCGCGGCAGGGAGCGCCGCGTCGGGGCGGTTTAGCGGTTTGTTGGTTTATTTGGGCACGCGCAGCGCCAGCCACAACGAATCGTCGCCGCGCTGCACCAAAAGCCGCGCCACTTTGCCGGCCGGCAGGCGCTCGACCAGACGCCGATACTCGGCCGCATCGTCCACCGCATCGCTGTTCACGGACAGAATCACATCGCCGGTCTGCACGCCGGCATCCCGCGCCGCGCCGGCCTCGACCCGGCGCACCCGCACCCCGCCGCGGTCGATGCCGAGCCGTTCGCGCTGGGCGGGCGTCAGATCCGCCACCGCCAAGCCGAGCCGGTCCACGCTGACCTTGGCCGACGCGGACTTGCCGGCCACGGGCGCCGCCTCGGCCGGCAATGCCTCGACCACTAGCTGTAGCGTGCGCGGCTTGCCGGCGTGCAGGATGTCGACCGCCACCTTGCGCCCGATGGCCGTGCGACCGACCCGCGGCGGCAGATCGCTCGAGTAGACGACGTCCTCGCCGTCGAAACGCAGGATGATGTCGCCGGGCTCGATGCCGGCCTTGGCGGCCGGTCCATCCGGCATGACCCGCGCCACCAGCGCGCCGCGCGGCTGCGCCATGCCGAACGATTCGGCCAGCTCCCGCGTCACGTCCTGGATCATCACCCCCAGCCAGCCGCGCGTGACCTTGCCGCTCTTCTTGAGCTGGTCGACCACGTCCATGGCAACGTCGATCGGCACCGCGAACGACAACCCCATGAAGCCGCCGGTGCGGCTGTAAATCTGCGAATTGATGCCCACCACCTCGCCGTCCAGGTTGAACAGCGGCCCGCCGGAGTTGCCGGGATTGATGGCGACGTCGGTCTGGATGAACGGCACGTAGGTTTCCTGCGGCAGCGCGCGGCCCTTGGCGCTGACGATGCCGGCGGTGACCGAATGATCGAAACCGAACGGCGAGCCGATGGCGAGCACCCACTGGCCGGCCTTCAGGCGCGCCGGGTCGCCGATCTTCACCGTCGGCAGCGGCCCGTTCTTCGGCTCCACCTTCAGCAACGCGATGTCGCTGCGCTCGTCCGAGCCGACCAGTTTGGCCGGCAGCTCGCTGCGGTCACTCAGGCGCACGATGATCTGGTCGGCGTCCTTGACCACGTGGTGGTTGGTCAGCACGTAGCCGTCCGCGGAAATGATGAAACCGGAACCCAGCGACTCACTCGGCAGCTCGGGCGACTCCCCCAACTCGCCGAGAAACCGGCGCAGAAATTCCTCCAGCGGCACCCCATCGGGCAGCTCCATGCCCTCAGGCAGCTCGAAAGGCAGCTTCGGACGCGACGCCTGGGTGGTCGAGGCGTCCTGTTCGCTGCTGATGTTCACCACCGCCGGGCTGTTTTCTTCCACCAGCGCGCTGAAATCCGGCGGGCTCGCGGCCACCGGCGCGCCGGTCAGCGCCGACACGCCGACCAGCAGCAGCCAACCCGACAGGGCACGCGCCAACGCCTTCATGGCGCTTGGACCGCCGCTGCGGGCGCGCCGGCGCTCGCGGCCGTGCCGGCCGGCGTGAGCGCCTTGGCGATATGCTCGAGCGTCGCCACCGGCACGGCGCCGAGCAGGACGACGTGATGACCGCCGATGGTGGTGCCATAAGCCGGCAGCGCCTCGATGCGGCTGACGCCCTGCAGCGGCTGTTCGCCAGACGATGCGCGGTCGATGAACACCGACACCGTCGCCAGACCATCCGACACGGTCAGCTGCTCGACCTCCTGACTGCCGCCCGGCAGACGTCCGCGCGCGTAGTCACCCAGCCGGAAACCCGGTGGCAGGCTGCTCAGGCGCCATGGCACGTCCTTGCCCAACTCGCGCCGGTCGAGCGTGTACTCGCTCCAGACCAGCGCCGGCGACGCGGCCGGGTGCGGCTGCTCCCAGTCCGCCGCCGGCAGCTCCGGCAACAGCTCGAGGTCGACGAAAAAAGCCTGCCGCAGCTCGCGGCCACGGCCATCGATCAGGCTTGCCTTGAGCAACAGCCCGGTCTGCGCGTCGGTGACCAGCAGGTAAGCGAAACGGAACTGGTCGCGCGGCCGGGCGACGGTGAACTCGGCGGCGCGATCCGCCAGCCGGCCGCTGCCGATGGGCTCGAAATCGTAGTACTGAGCCAGGCGCTGCAAGCGCTGCGGCAGCAGGCTGGGAAACATCGCCGCCACCAGCGCCTCGTCGCGCGCCGGTTTGCCATCGGTCAAGGCCACGCGGCACGCGCTGCCGGTGCGCCGCAGCTCCCAGTACCGGCCCTGCAGGCTGTGCACGCGATCGTCGCCGCCGTTGGCTCCCGCCCGGTGCATCACACGCAGGCTCTGCGTGTGATTGCCCTCGATCTGCACCACGTGGCCGCGGTAGTTGAGCGAGCCGGCAGCATCCAGCATGCGCTGCAGCACCGCCGGCATACCTTCCGCGCGCACCTGCGCGCAACCGATGGCCAGCGCGAGCAGCGCCAAGGCGCGCTTCATCGCGCGGGAGAAGCGTTGATCGATCAAAGGCTTGCGCCCGGGGCAGGAGGTCCCGCCTGCGACCGCGGTCGCAGGCCGTCCGCTCATGGTGCACCGCGCCGGCATGTGCGGCGCGGCAGCGAGCTGAAAAATCCCGGGCGGATTTTTCAGCATTTCCGCCGATGGACTCATCGTGCCTGATCGGCGCGCACGCTGCGGGCCAGCGAGGGGGTGTCCTGGCCGGAGAACAGCGCGTTTTCCGCATACACCGCAAAGTAGGTCTCGAGCCGACTGGCGTCGGCCGCATCGGCGCGCGAGGCCACCGTCGTGCTCACCGCCTGCGGTGCCTGGGCCAGCGGTGCCTG
>NZ_JAQVGQ010000036.1:10730-13899 GCF_028696615.1 Immundisolibacter sp.
GCCAGCGGTGCCTGGGCCAGCGGCGCGCTGGCCGCCGGCGCCTGCCACTGCCGCACACCGACCACCGTCAGCAGCGCCACCGACGCCGCCAGAGCCCCGCCCAGGGCATAGCGTGCGAAGCGACGGGCCGGGCGCGGCGCCGCCACCGGCAGCAGGTAGGTGGGCTCGCTCGCCAGCGCCGCGCGCACCGTGTCTGTCACGTCGAAACCGGCAATCTCATCGCCCTTGAGCAACGCCCGCAGCCGGTGCAGCCGGTGCCACTCGGCGGCCAGCGCCCGGTCCCGACACAACGCATCGATCAGGGCTTCGGTCTGCTCGGCGTCCAGCTCGCCGTCCACCAGAGCGGACAGATCGGACAACACGTGAGGTTGTGGCTGCGCCATTGAGCTCTCCACCGGCTTACAGGTACGGTTTGAGTTTTGCTTCCAGTGCCCGACGGGCACGGAAAATCCGCGATCGCACGGTGCCGATGGGGCAGTCGAGCACGCGGGCGATTTCGTCGTAGCTAAGACCTTCCATTTCACACAAAGTTAACGCAGTGCGCAGATCTTCCGGCAACTCGGCCAGCGCCGCGGCGAGCGCCGCCTGCAGCTGGTCGCGCGCGGTATACGACTCCGGCGTCGCCAGATCGGCCACCACCACGCCGGCCTCCTCGACGTCACCGTCGGTGATGTCGACGTCGTCGGCCGGCGGGCGGCGCGATCGTGCCACCAGATGATTCTTGGCCGCATTGACCGCGATGCGATACAGCCAAGTGTAGAAGGCGCTGTCGCCGCGGAAATTGGGCAGCGCCCGATACGCCTTGATGAACGCTTCCTGCACCACGTCCTGCACCTCGGCCCGGTCCGACACCAGGCGACCGACCAGCTTGGCCAGGCGCAGCTGGTATTTGCCGACCAGCAAATCGAAAGCGCGCTTGTCGCCGCGCTGCACACGGCGCACCAGCGCCAGATCGGCGGCACTGTCGTCGCCGGGCTTGGCGTCACCGTTGGAGGTCATTGCGAAATGGCAGTGTTGCGGCCGGGCGCCGCAGCCGCGCCGACGACCTGATGGGATGAGCGATAGGGAAACGCTGATTTATTCAGCGCTTCCCGTCCGGGGCAGGATGCCCCGGCGTGAGTCAAGGGCATACGTCCTTGATTCACGGAGCGTCGCGCGGGCGTGTACCGCGCGACGGCGAGCTGAAAAACTCCAGGGAGGGAATTTTTCAGCATTTCCATAGCGCAGCGCGCGCCGGCCACCCGGCGACCGCGGTCAGCCATGCCTGCCTCCCTGGGACGATCGATGTGGCGCAGATTGCGCTTTTGCTACATTGCCGCCCATTTTATCAGCTCACGGCCCTTGCTTTCGGCGCAATCCATGTCAAACACGCAACAGGTACTCATCATCGGTGGCGGCGCGGCCGGCCTCAGCCTGGCCCTGCGCCTGGCGGACCGGGTGCCGGTATGCATCCTGGCCAAGGGCCCGCTGACCGAAGGCTCCAGCCTGTACGCGCAGGGCGGCGTGGCGGCGGTGCTCGGCGATCAGGACTCCATCGAGTCGCACGTGGCCGACACGCTGGTGGCCGGCGCCGGCCTGTGCGACCAGGCGGCGGTGCGCTTCACCGTAGAGCGCAGCCGCGACGCCATCGCCTGGCTGATCGAGCAGGGCGTCGCCTTCACGCGCCTGACCGAGCCCGGCGGCAACGGCCCCTTCGACGACTATCACCTGACGCGCGAGGGCGGCCACGCGCAGCGGCGCATCATCCATGCGGCCGATTCCACCGGACGGGCCATCACCACCACGCTGGAAGACAAAGTCCGCGCGCACCCGAACATCACGCTGCACGAGCACCACATCGCCATCGACCTGATCACCACCGCGCGCCTGGGCGTGGCCGGCACTAACCGCTGCCTGGGCGCCTACGTGCTCGACCGTCGCGCCGGCAAGGTACGGGTGTTTCGCGGCCGGGCGGTAGTGCTGGCCACCGGCGGCGCCGGCAAGGTTTATCTGTACACCAGCAACCCAGACGTGGCGACCGGCGACGGCATCGCCATGGCCTGGCGGGCCGGGTGCCGGGTCGGCAACATGGAGTTCATCCAGTTCCACCCGACCTGCCTGTACCACCCCAAGGCCAAGACCTTCCTGATCTCCGAAGCCGTGCGCGGCGAGGGCGGACGACTGTGCCTGCCCAACGGCGAGCGCTTCATGCACCGCTACGACCAGCGCCTGGAGCTGGCGCCGCGCGACGTGGTGGCGCGCGCCATCGACAGCGAGATGAAGCGCCTGGGCCTGGACTGCGTGTACCTGGACATCAGCCACCAGCCGGCCGAGTTCATCCGCGAGCACTTCCCGACCATCGCCGCGCGCTGCCTGGAGCTCGGCATCGACATCACGCGCGAACCGATCCCGGTGGTGCCGGCAGCGCATTACCTGTGCGGCGGCGTCGCCACCGACCTTCGCGGCCGCACCGACCTGCCGGGCCTGTACACGGTCGGCGAGTCGGCCTACACCGGCCTGCACGGCGCCAATCGCCTAGCCAGCAACTCGCTGCTGGAGTGCCTGGTGTTCGCCGAGTCGGCCGCCGCCGACATCCTGGCCGGCCCGGCCGACCAGGGCGGCGATGTCGCCATCCCGCCCTGGGACGAGAGCCAGGTCACCGACTCCGACGAGGAGGTGGTGGTGACCCACAACTGGCAAGAGCTGCGCCGCGCCATGTGGGACTACGTCGGCATCGTGCGCACCGACAAGCGTCTGGCGCGGGCACTCAGCCGCGTGCAGCTGCTGTCGCGGGAGATTCAGGAGTACTACGCCAACTTCCGCGTCACGCCGGATTTGATCGAGCTGCGCAACCTGGTGCAAGTCGCTGAGCTGATCGTGCGCTCGGCACAACTGCGGCGTGAGAGCCGCGGCCTGCACTACAGCCTGGACTGCCCGCTGCCGGACGACAGCCGGCCGCCGCGGCCAACCCTGCTCAGCCCGCCGCGCGCAGGCTGACGCGCAGCCGGCGCAGCGCGTCGGCGTTCGCCGCGTCGGCGGCCAGCGGCAGATAAATCGTGCGCCGGCCACGGCGCAGCGGCAGGATCACCAGCCAGGGGTGACACACCGCACGCCGGGCGTCGACCCGCCAGCCGGTCTCGCGCCGACCATCACGCCGCGTCAGCGTCCATTCCCCGTCGAGCTGCCCCTG
>NZ_JAQVGQ010000036.1:13999-16586 GCF_028696615.1 Immundisolibacter sp.
GGCCACGGCGCAGCGGCAGGATCACCAGCCAGGGGTGACACACCGCACGCCGGGCGTCGACCCGCCAGCCGGTCTCGCGCCGACCATCACGCCGCGTCAGCGTCCATTCCCCGTCGAGCTGCCCCTGCGCGCGGCACACATCGCCAGACTTGCACGCCAGCGCCCGCCACAGCGCGGTGCCCAGCAGCAGCGCGGCGAGCGGCCAGGCCGGCAGCGGCAGCACGTACCACAGCGCCAGCAAGCCGCCCAGGTGCAGGACGACGGCCAGCGCCGCCAGCCCGACCGAGCGCGTTAACGCAAGATCATGCACCGTTGGCCAGCCGACGCAGCACCGCCGCGGCGGCCGGATCGGCGCTGCGCGTCCGGGCGAAGATCAGGTCGAGCAGGTCCTCGTCCTCGAGCGCCAGCAGCCGCTCGAAGGCCGCGCGCTGGACCTCGTCCAGGTCCGCCAGATGGCGCTCCAGAAACCTCGCCAGCAGCAGATCGAGTTCCTTTTTGCCGCGGCGACAGCGCCAGCGCAGCGTAGAATCCGAAAGCATTCTCGATTCCCCGTTTCTTTCGCCGATGGAGGCCACGTGGCCTGGACACCGGTTCTACCCGAAGCGGTCCCGCACACGCCAGCGACCGCCGATGCTCTGCTGATGCCGCTCACGCATCTGGCCGTGCTCGAGGCCAGCGGCGCCGATGCCACCGCCTTTTTGCACGCCCAGCTCAGCAACGACGTGCAGGGCCTGCCGGCCGACCGCAGCCGGCTGGCCGGCTACTGCAACGCCAAGGGACGCCTGTACGCGGTGCCGCGGCTGTGGCGCATGGACGACCGCTGGCAGCTCGTCCTGCCCGCCGACACCGCCGATGCGGTGCTCAAGCGACTGCGCATGTTCGTGCTGCGCAGCCGGGTCGCGCTGCACCGGCGCGAGGATGTCAGCCTGCTCGGCGTGGCCGGCCCGCGCGCGGCCGACTGCCTGCGGCAGGCCGGCCTGCCGGTGCCGGGTGAGGTCGACACCGTGGTCGCGCGCGGCGAGACATCGATCTTGCGCCTGCCCGCGCCGATCGAGCGCTTTGCGTTGTGCGTGCCGGATGGCGAGGCGGCGGCGCTGTGGGCGGCGCTGGCCGGCACCGCCACCGCCGCGCCGGCCGCGGCCTGGCTGCTGCTGGACATCGACGCCGGACTGCCGACCATCTACGCGGCCACGCTCGAAAGCTTCGTGCCGCAAATGGTCAACCTCGAGCGCGTCGGCGGCGTCAGCTTTCGCAAAGGCTGCTACCCGGGCCAGGAAATCGTGGCGCGCATGCACTACCTGGGCAAGCCGTCGCGGCGCATGTACCGCCTGCGGGCGGCCGGCGCCACGCCAACTGCGGGCAGCGCCGTGCTGGACGCCGCAGGCCACGAGGTCGGCACCGTGGTCGATGCCGCGCCCGCAGCGGCCGGCTGCCGCCTGCTCGCCGTGCTGCAGGTCACGGCCGCCGAAGACGGCCTGCGCCTGCCGGACGGGCAGCCGCTCGAGCGGCTGCCGCTGCCGTATGCGCTGGATGACGCGGCCGAAGCCGCCGGCTGATCCGCGCCCGCCGCGGGCCCGAACCGGCCGACGTCAGCTACGCCGGGCAAGCTGCCGCCACAGCCGCCGGCCGGCCGCATCCAGCCGCCGACCGGCGCTGAGGTAGTAACCCAGAAAACGCCGCCGGTCGGTCCGCGACCAGCCGGCGCTGCGCCGGTTCAGCGTATCGAGATCGCGCCGCACGCAGTCCGCGCGCCGCCAGCGGCGCTTGCATTTTTCGAGGTCGATCAGCGCCACCGGCGCCGCCACGTCGTCCAGCTCGCCGGCCAGCCAGGCGACATGCACCATCACGTGCTTTGGATACAGACAGCGGTGCTCGAGGTGCAGCGCGTGCAGCCGGCGCAGCACATCAGCCACCGCCCGCAGCAGCCGCTCGCGCGTGGCCCGCGCAGGCCAACCCGAACGCTGCCAGTCGTCCACCACATCCACGAGCGCTCGATAGCCCGCCAGCTCGCGCGTCACCAGCACACCGCGCTGGTGACCGCCATCCCGCTGCGCGGCATACAACACCGGCTGCGCCACCGCCACACCGGCGGCCAGACAGCGCTGCAGGACGCGAAACTCGCGCTCGGCGGTCAGCCGGCCGCGCAGCGGATGGCGCAGCGAGCGGTAGACGTGGTCTTCCTGACGCTTGACGAACAGCCCGCCGGCGCCGTCCAGGCCATGACGGAATACCGTGCTCCAGCCGCCCCGACGCCGGTTGCCGGGCTCGACCTCGTCCAGCTGCAGCGCCCACCAGGCCTCGAAGCGATCCAGTCCCTGGGCGCCCAACACCGCCGCCCAGTCGGGCGATACGTGAAGCTGCTGCCAGCTCACCGGCACAGCTGCGCCCGCTGACGGCCAACGGCCCGCCCCGCCGGCGGGGCCGTGGATGGATCGATGGTCGCGGTCGGGGACGTCATTCAGCCACCATCTTGCAGGCACAAAAAAGCCCGGACGGGGAAACCGCCCAGGCTTTTTTTTTCGGAAATGGCGCGCCCGGAGAGATTCGAACTCCCGACCGCCTGGTTCGTAGCCAGGTACTCTATCCA
>NZ_JAQVGQ010000232.1 GCF_028696615.1 Immundisolibacter sp.
GTTGGCGTGGGACACGTTGTTACCGGTCATCGGCCCCTTGCCGGTGACCTCGCAAACCCTGGACATGGAACTCTCCGCAGACCGTGGCCGGCCGCAACGCCGACAAAATGGCCGGCTTTTATACCAGAACGTGCCGGCGCTGGGTAGCGGGATGTCGCGAGCGGGCGGCGATTGGTTCGCGGCGTGCCGCCCGGGGCTCGGCGCATTTCAGCTCAAAGGCTCGCGGAAGCCCGAGGTGATCGGGTAACGGCGGTCGCGCCCGAAGGCGCGGCGGCTGATGCGCACGCCCGGCGCCGCCTGGCGGCGTTTGTACTCGTTGCGCGTGACCATGGCGATGACTTCGCGGATGGTCTTCAGACTGGCGCCGGTGGCGCGGGCGATGTCCTCGGCCGAGCGGTCCTGCTCCACGTACAACTCCAGGATGGCGTCCAGCACCTCGTAAGGCGGCAGGCTGTCCTGGTCGGTCTGGTTCGGGCGCAGCTCGGCCGACGGCGCGCGCGTCAACACCCGCTCGGGGATCACCGGCGCCAGGCCGTTGCGGTAGCGCGCGAGCTTGTAGACCAGCAGCTTGGGCACGTCCTTGATGACGGCAAAGCCCCCCGCCATGTCGCCGTACAGCGTGGCGTAGCCGACCGCCATCTCGGTCTTGTTGCCGGTGGTCAGCACCAGCTTGCCGGTTTTGTTGGACAGCGCCATCAGCAGCACGCCGCGCACGCGTGCCTGGATGTTTTCTTCGGTGGTATCGGGCGTACTGTCCTTGAATTCTTCGGCGAGCGCACGCTCGACGGCCGCCACCGTGTCGGCGATCGGGATGGTGCTGTAGCGCACGCCGAGCGCGGCGGCCTGCGCGCGGGCGTCCTCGAGGCTCATGTCCGAGGTGTACGGCGAGGGCATCATTACGGCATGCACGCGCTCGGGGCCGAGCGCATCGGCGGCGATGGCCACGGTGAGCGCCGAATCGACGCCGCCGGACAGGCCCACGATGGCGCCGGCGAAGCGGTTCTTGCCGATGTAGTCGCGCACGCCGGTGACCAGCGCCTGGTAGATGCTGGCCAGGCCGTCGATCTGCGCCACCTCGCCCGGCACCGGCTCGATGCCGGCGCGGTCCTGGCGAAAGCGCGCCAGATACAGGCCCTCCTCGAAGGCCGGCGCGCGCTGGCTGATGCGGCCCTGGGCGTCCATCACCAGCGAGCCGCCGTCGAACACCAGCTCGTCCTGGCCGCCGACCATGTTCACGTACACCACCGGCACCGGGCTTGCGGCGATGCGTTCGCGAATCACCGCTTCGCGCTCGGCCTGCTTGTCGACGTGAAACGGCGAGGCATTGATGTTGACGATGAGCTGCGCGCCGGCACGCACGGCCTGCGCCATCGGCGCCGGCCCCCAGATGTCCTCGCACACGGTCAGGCCGACGTGCACACCGCCCAGCTCGAACACCGCCGGCCGGGTGCCGGCATGGAAATAGCGCTTCTCGTCGAACACGCTGTAGTTCGGCAGCAGATGTTTGTGGTACAGCGCCAGCGTCTGCCCGTCGCGCAGCGCGATGGCGGCGTTGTACAGCTCGCCCTTGGACAGGTGCGGAAAACCGACCACCACGCCGATGCCGCCCACGGCGCGCCGGATGCGCTCGACGCCCGCCTCGGCACGCTCGATGAACTCCGGGCGCAGCAGCAGGTCCTCGGGCGGGTAGCCGGTGATGGCGAGTTCCGGAAACACGGCCAGGTCGGCGCCATGTTCGCGGCGGGCGGTGGCGGCCAGCTCAATGATCTTGTCGACGTTGCCGGTGATGTCGCCCACCAGGCAGTTCATCTGGGCGAGCGCGATGGTCAGTTCGCGGGGCATGTCTGGGCGCAGGTGGCGGCCGTCACGGTCCGGTTTGAATGGCGCGCACTGTACCACCGCCGTGGCAGCGGCCGGCTCAGGGGTTGTGAAGAAATGCGCGTCCTGCGCGTTGCTTGCGTCGCCCGTCCGGTACACGCCCGTCCGGTACCCGCCCGGACGGGCTCGCGCCAATCAAGCCCTAGGGGGCTCGATTCGCGTCCGGTCATCCCTGGCCGGCCTCGGAGCTTGAAAAATTCTCAAGCTTTCAGATGAAGGTCAGGCCGCCGTCCACCTGCAGGCTCTGGCCGGTGATGAAGCCGGCATCGTCCGAGCACAGGAACATCACGCCGTGGGCGAGATCATCGGTATGCGTCAGGCGCTTGATGGACTGCATCTGCGTCATGCGCTCGAACACTTCGCTGGGCACCGAGGGACGCTCGATCTCGGTCTTGGTGACGCCCGGCCAGAAGGTGTTGACGGTGATGTCCCAGGGGCCTAGCTCGCGCGCCATCGAGCGCGTCATGCCAATCATGGCGGACTTGGATGTGATGTAGTGCAGGTAGTTCTCGCGGCCCATGAGCACGGTCGCCGAGGAAATGTTGATGATGCGCCCGAAGCGTCGCGCCTGCAGGGTGGGCACCACCGCGCGGGCGCACAGGAAGGCGCCGGTAATGTTGACGTCCATGGCGCGCCGCCACTCGTCCACCGGCAGTTCCCAGAACGGCGCCATGGTGATGCGCGAGAACACGGCCGCGTTGTTGATCAGGCAGTCGATGCGGCCGAACGCGTCCAGCGCCGCCTGCGCCATGGCCTTGGTCGATGCCTCGTCGGCGACATCGGTGTGCACGAACAGCGCCCGGCCGCCCTGGGCCCTGACCTCGGCCTCCACCATCTGGCCCGCCTCGGCGTTGAACTCGGCGATCACCGGGATGGCACCCTGCGCCGCGAAGTGCTTGGCGTAGGCACGCCCAATGCCCTGCCCGGCGCCGGTGATGATGACCACGCGGTCCTTGAGGCCGGCGTAGACGTTGGATGTCATGGCTGTCTCCTCCTGATCGTTTTTGATGTCTCGCCGGCTGCGGCCGGCGACAGCCCGATGGTAGCGCTGTGGCCGCCCAAGACGCACGAAACCCGCGGCGAGCGCGGGTTTTGTGCGTCAGTTGGTGGGTTGACGGGCGCGGCGCCGAAAGGAACCGCTGCGCGCTGGGCCGAGCGCAGCGGCGGCGCTCGGCCCAGCGACCTGTCACTGCCGGTCGGTGATGCGCAGCTCGACGCGGCGGTTCTGGGCGCGTCCCGCCTCGGTGGCGTTGTCGGCCACCGGTTGGCTTTCGCCATAGCCGACCGCGGTCATGCGGCTCGGCTCGACGCCTTGCTGGACCAGGTAGTCGCGCACCGCTTCGGCGCGGCGCTGCGACAGGCGCAGGTTGTACTGCTCGCTGCCGACGGCGTCGGTGTGGCCGGCGATCTCGAAGGTGGCGTTGGGCCGCTTCTTGATCAGCGCCATGGCGTTGCCGTCCAGGATCGCCTTGGCCTCTTCGGACAGGGTGGCGCAGTCGAAGCAGAAATTGACCCCCTTGAGCACGACTGTTTCGGTGACCGGGGCGGGTGTCGGTGCGGGCAGTGGCTGCGGTGTGGCTACTTCGGGCACCGGGCGAGCGGCTGGCGCGGCCTGCGGGCGGGCGCCGATCGGAATGCTGACGCCGGCCATCACCACCCAGTCGTTGAAGGTGCTGTCGCCGCCGGGCACGTCGATGTCGGCGAAGTCCCAGCGATGACGCGCCTCGACGCGCAGCTTGGCGCCGTCGTCGTCGATGTCGTGCATGAAGCCCACACCGAGCTCGACCACCGGCGAGGTGCTCTCGTCGACGTGCGAGATGTCGTTGTGCAGGGCGCCGGCGCCCAGCACCGCGAACGGCGCGAACGCCGGGTTGCGGTCGAAGAACACCAAGCCGTCGATGG
>NZ_JAQVGQ010000037.1 GCF_028696615.1 Immundisolibacter sp.
ACCATCAACCCGGCCACCGGGCAGTCGCTCGGCAGCGTGGCCAAGGGCTCGGGGGCGGACATCGGCCGCGCCGTCAAGGCCGCCCGGGCGGCCTTCGAGTCCGACGCCTGGGCCGGCATGGCGGCGGCGGATCGCGAGCGGTTGCTGCACCGCTTCGCCGACCTTGTCGAAAAAAACGCCGAGGCGCTGGCGGCGCTCGAGACCTACGACACCGGCAAGCCCTTCGGCGACGCGCGCAAGGTGGACCTGCCGATGTCGGTGCAGACGCTGCACTACTACGCCGGCTGGCCGAGCAAGCTGCGCGGCGAGACGGTGCCGGTGCGCGGGCCGTTCCTGACCTACACGCTGCGCGAGCCGATCGGCGTCATCGGCCAGATCGTGCCGTGGAACTTCCCGCTGTTCATGGCGGTGATGAAGCTCGCCCCGGCGCTGGCCGCCGGCAACACGGTGGTGCTGAAGCCCGCCGAGCAGACGCCGCTGACGGCGCTGTATCTGGGCAACCTCATCAACGAAGCCGGCTTCCCGCCGGGCGTGGTCAACATCGTGTCCGGCTTCGGCAGCGAGGCCGGCGAGGCGCTGATCACGCATCCGGGCGTCGACAAGATCGCGTTCACCGGCTCCACGCGCACGGGTCAGCACATCATGCGCCAGGCCGCCGGCACGCTGAAGCGCATCAGCCTGGAACTTGGCGGCAAGTCGCCGCACATCATCTTTGCCGATGCCGATCTGAAGTCGGCCATGCGCGCCATCGGCGCGGCGATCTTCTACAACCAGGGCGAGGTGTGCATCGCCGGCTCGCGGTTGTTCGTCGAAAAGCCGCTGTACGAGCAGGCGCTGGCCGCCGCCAAGGACGCCGCCGCGCGCATGAAGGTGGGTGACCCCTTCGCCGAGGACACGCGCATCGGCGCGCTGGTGTCCGAGCAGCACTTGAAACGCGTGGACGAGTACGTGCGGCTCGGCGTGAGCGAGGGTGCCGAGGTGATCGCCGGCGGCGGGCCGGCCAATGTGGGCGGCTGCGGCTATTTCTACCAGCCGACCGTGCTGGCCGGCGTGCGCAACGACATGCGCGTGGCACAGGAGGAAATCTTCGGCCCGGTGCTGGCGGTGATTCCGTTCGAGGACGAGGCCGAGGTGCTCGCGCTCGCCAACGACACCCAGTACGGCCTGGCCGCCGGCCTGTGGACGCAGAACGTCGGCAAGGCGCACCGCGTGGCGCGCGCCATCAAGGCCGGTACGGTGTATATCAACGCCTACGGCATCCTCGACCCGGCGGCGCCGTTCGGCGGCTACAAGATGTCCGGCCTCGGCCGCGAGAACGGCGAGGAGGGCATCGCCATGTACACCGAGGTCAAGACCGTCTGGACCGGGCTCAAATAACCCGCGGGGACAGCCATGGACATCAACCTCAAGGGCAAGGTCGCGGTCGTCACCGGCGGCCGCCAGGGCATCGGCCGCGGCATCGCGCAGGCGTTTCTGGAAGCCGGCGCCTGCGTGCTCACCTGCGCCCGCGACGGCGCCGGGCTGGAGGCCGAAATCGCCAAGTGGCGCGCCACGCACGGTGAGCGCATCGCCGGCATCGCGGCCGATGTCGGAAACGCCGAGGACATCGAGCGCCTGCTGGCCGAGGCCAAATCCCGCTTCGGCGGCGTGGACGTGCTGGTCAACAACGCCGCCACGTCCGAGTCGGGCACGCTGGCCAGCCTCAGCGACGCGCAGTGGCACAAGGAATTCGACGTCAAGCTGCTGGCCATGATCCGCACCGCGCGCGCTGCGGTGCCGCTGATGCTGGCCCGCGGCGGCGGCAGCATCGTCAACATCAACGCCATCTTCGCCCGCCAGCCGGACATGACGTTCTATGCCTCGAGCGTGGTGCGCGCCGGCTGTCTGTCGTTCACCAAGCTGCTGGCCAAGGAATACGCCGCGCAGGGCATCCGCGCCAACGCCATTGGCCTCGGGCTGGTCGAAACGCCGGCCTGGCAGGCCTGGCACGATCCGACGCAGGGCAGCTACGCGGATTTCCTCACCTCCACCGCCGCCTTCTACCGGGTGCCGATGGGCCGCATCGGGCAGGTGCGGGAAGTGGCCAACGTGGCGCTGTTTTTGGCGTCGGATGCGGCGAGCTACGTCACCGGCACGCAGCTCGACGTCGACGGCGGCATGGCGGCGTATTTGTAGTTCGACCGGCCGACCGGGTGGTCGATGATCCGGGGCATCCTGTCGTTTTCGAGGCTGGCCGATGGCGCGCGTCGCCCCCCTGACCACCGCTGACGATGCCGCCGCGGCGCTGGCCGCGGTGCGCGAGCAGCTGGCCGCCGTGTGGCTGGGCGACGGCGCGGTGCTGGAGCTGCTGCTGGTGGCGGTGCTGGCGGGCGGGCACGTGCTGCTCGAGGACGTGCCGGGCGTCGGCAAGACCACGCTGGCCAAGGGTTTGGCGCGCACGCTCGGGGTCGCCTTCAACCGCGTGCAGTTCACCTCCGACCTGCTGCCGGCGGACGTGCTGGGCGGCAGCGTGTACCACCCGGGCGACGGCCGCTTCGAGTTCGTGCCGGGGCCGATCTTCACGGATCTTTTGCTGGCTGACGAAATCAACCGTGCGCCCACGCGCAGCCAGTCGGCCTTCCTGCAGGCCATGGAGGAAGGGCAGGTCACGGCCGACGGCGTCAGCCACCCGTTGTCGCCGCTGTTCACGGTCATCGCCACGCAGAACCCGATCGACTTCGACAGCACCAACCCGCTGCCGGAGGCGCAGCTGGACCGCTTTCTGATCGCCATGCGCCTGGGTTACCCGGATGCGGCCGCCGAAAGCACGCTGCTGGGTGCCTACCGCACGGCGCCGCCGCCGCTGGCGGTGCTCGATCCGGAGCGCCTGCGGCGCCTGCGCGCGCAGGCGCGGGAGGTGTTTTTGCACGTGGATCTCGCCCAGTACATCGTGGCGCTGGCGCGGGTCACGCGCGACGATCCGCGCGTGCGGCTTGGCATCTCGCCGCGCGGGGCGATTCACCTGGCCGACGCGGCGCGGGCGCGCGCGCTGCTGCACGGGCGCGGCGCGGTGCAGGCCGAGGACGTGCGTGCGCTGCTGCATCCGGTGTGGGATCACCGCCTGCTGCCGCGCCAGGGGCGCGAGCACGACCGGCGCATCACCGCCGCGCTGCTGGACGAGCTCACCGCCGGTGTGCCGCTGCCGCGTTGAGGTCTTGGGAGACGCTGAAAAATTCCATCCATGGAATTTTTCAGCTCGCTGCCGCGCGGTTCATGCCCGCGCTGCGCTCCATGAATCTGTGACTCAAGCCCTTGATTCATGCCGGGGCATCCTGCCCCGGAGGAAACCGATGAATGAATCGGCGGTTCCCTTGGCGACCGATTCGTTGCCGATGGGCCGGCTCGGCGCCGCGGCGATGCCTGTGACCAGGTCGACGTGAAGGAATTCGCCGACCGCCCGCTGCGCGTGGTGCACGAGCCGCTGGCGCTGCACCTGTGGCGCATGACGGTGTGGCTGCTGAACCTGCGCCTGGTGCCGCGCTACACCGAGCGGCGCGGCGGCTGGCGGGCGCCGCTGCGGGTGTTGCGCGACGGGCTGACCGGGCCCGGCCTGGCGCTGGCGCTGGGCAGCCTGCTGCTGTGGCTGCTGGCCAGGCCGAGCAATCCGGCCTTCGATCTCAAGCTGGCGGCGGCGGGGTTGCTGGTGCTGGCGCTCAGCGCCGCAGTCGGCCGGCTGTGGCGACCGCGCCTTGCGCTCATGCGGCTCGATCACGCGCCGGCGGTGGCCGGGCAGCCCTGGTGCGGGCGCGTGCGGGTGAGCAACCGCGGGCGGCGGACGGCGCGCGAGCTGTGGCTGCGCGAATGGCGCGGTCCCGGCTGGCGGCCGGCGCCGGCCGCGCGCAGCCCGCTGATCGAGCGCCTCGACCCCGGCGACAGCCGGGTGTGCGAGCTGTCGGTCACGCCGCAGGCGCGCGGCCTGCTGGAGCTGCCGGGCGTGGCCGTGCACAGCCTGTTTCCGTTGTTTCTCACCCGCAGCACGGTCGGCGTGCCGCTGCCGCTGCGCCTGGCGGTGTTGCCGCCGCCGCTGGCGCTGCGCCTGCCGCCGCTGCGCGCGCTGGCGGCGCGCTGTCTTGCGTCCGGCGCGCACGCCACGCGCGCCGCCGGCGCCGTCGAGTACAGCCACAGCCGTGCCTACCAGGCGGGCGATCCGGTCGCGCGGCTCGATCACCGCGCCAGCGCCCGGCGCGGCGAGCTGATGTCGCGGGTGTTTCGCGGCGGCAGCGAGCTGCGCGCCGCCGGCGTCGCCATCGCCTGCGACACCGCGGTGGCCGGCTTTGCGCCCTGGCAGCGCCGGCCGGCCGATGCGGCGGCGCTCGACCGGCGCCTGGCGCTGGTGCTGGAGCTGGCGGCGCAGGCGCGGGCCGAAGCCTTGCCGCTGCGCGCGCTGGCGCTCGGCGGCGACTGGCAGGCGCCGGCCGACGAGGCGGCGCTGCAGCAGGCCGTCGCCGGCTGCCCGCCGGCGCGCGAAACCCACTTGCCGGCCGCGACGCCCGCCGCCGATCTGCTGTGCCTGCTGGTGTGCGAGGACGCCGGTGCGGCACTGCTGGCCCGGCTCGCCGCCTGGCGGGCGGCGGGGCGGCTAGTGCTGGCGTTTCGTCTGGCCGGGCGCGGCGGGCGGTCGCTGCCGCCCGGCCCCGGCAATCACGAGCTCGCGGTCTGATGCGCGCGGCGGATGGGCTGCTCGCCGTCGCGGTGGCCGCGGCCGGGGCGCACGTGCTGCTGTCCATGCAGGTGACCATGCCAGCGCTGGTGTTCGCGGTGTCGGCGCTGCTGGCACCGCTGCCGGCTTGGCTTCGCTGGCGCCGGCCGCTGGCGCCGACGGCGGGTCTCGCTTTCATCACCTGCGTCAGCGGCGGCCTGCTCGGCTACATGGCGCTGGCCGACTGGCTGCCGGCGGGTTCCTGGGCGGCGGATTTCACGGTGTTCGGCGGCCTGTGCCTGGCGGTGTTGGTGCTGGCGCTGTGGCTGCTGCTGACGCGCCCGGCGCCGTTGCCGGGCCGGGCCGGCGATCGGGTCGGTGATGCGCTGGCGGCGACGGTGTTGCTGCTGGCGCTGCTGATTCCGCGCCGCCTGCCGGCGGCCGGCCTGGTGGCGGCGCTGCCGTGGCTGGCGGTCGGCGCGGCGCTGCTGGCGCCGGCGACGGCGCGCCTGGGCGCTCGTGCCCTGCGCCGCGCGCTGCTGCTGGCGCCGCTGCTGGTGCTGCTGCCGCTGGCGGAAGCCGCCCTGCGGGCCGGGCAGCGGCCGTTGCTGGGGGCACTGTTTCATGCGCTGCCGGCGCCGCGTGGCGCCGCCGGCTTTGCGCCGTTGGCGCAGCTGCAGGCCGACGGCCTGCTGCATCCGGCCCGCCGGCCGGTGCTGCGCGTGTTCGTGCGCGCCGGCACGCCGCCGCCGTACCTGGTCGGCAACCGCCTGCTGACGCTGGATGCGCAGTACGCGTGGCAGACCGTCGATGCCGGCGGCGCGCCACCGGTGCGCGAGGCGGACGGCACGGGTGCGCGCTACCGGCTCGCCGCCGGCCGGCCGAGCTGGACGGTCGAGCTGCGCAGCCTGCGCCGCGACGACCTGCTGTTCCTGCCGCCCGGCACGTACCGCGTCGAGCTGGCCGAAGGCGAGCTCGGCGTCGATGCCGCCGGCGTGCTGCAGGGCCGCTTTTCCGGCCGCTCCGCGCGGCGCTGGCAGGCGATCGGCGGGCCGCCGCCCGCCGGGCCGCCGGCGCCCGCCGCCGCTCTGGCGCTGCCGCCGTTCTGGGACGGACGGCTGCAGGCCGCCGCCGCCGCGCTGGCCGGGCCGGACGCCGCGCACACCGCGGCGCGCATCGGCGCCGAGCTGCGCGCCCGCCGCTACAGCCTGCACTACCGGCTCGACCGGCAGGCGCCGCTGCATGATTTCTTTCTCAACCGCCGCCCGGCGCATTGCTTCTGGTATGCCACCGCGGCGGCGCTGGCGCTGCGCGCCAACGGCGTGCCGAGCCGGCTGGTGACCGGTTATCGGGTGTCCGAGCCGCTGGGCGGCGGCGCCTTTCTGGTGCGCGAGCGCGACGCCCACGCCTGGGCCGAATGGCAGGACGCGGCCGGTCGCTGGCACACGCTGGATGCCACCCCGGCCGACTACGACGCCGCGCTGGCCGGATACGGCGGCGGTGCGCTCGAGCGCGCCTGGCAGCGCCTGGCGGCACGCCTGGACGCCTGGTGGGCGCAGGTGGAGCTGACCGACGCGCAGGTGCGGGCGGTGCTGCTGGCAGGTCTTGCGGCGCTGGCCGGGCTGTTCGTGCGCGAGTACCGGCGCCTGCGCCAGGCGCCGCCGACGCCCGGTCACGCTCGGCAATGGCAGCGCCTGTGGCGGCGCTTTTTGCGCCTGAGCGGCCTGCCCGAGCGTGCGCAGTGGACGGCGTCCGATTACCTCGCGCAGCTGCCGGACGGCTGGCCGCCGGCGCGCCGCGCGGCGGCCCGGCGTTTTCTGGAGTGCTACGCGCGCACGCGCTTTGCGCCGGGCGCCTCGCCGGCACAGGCGGCCGCCGCACTGCGCGAGCTGCGCCGCCAGCGGCTGAAGACACGCTGAACGGCGCTGATTCATTCGGTGCCGCCGGCCGGCGTCGATTGTCCGGACCGGCGCGATCTGGTACTTTTTGGCCTGTTTTCCACGCCTTTTTTCGCCCGCACGCATGCCGAAATTCATTTTCGTAACCGGTGGCGTGGTCTCCTCGCTCGGCAAGGGGATCGCCGCCGCGTCCATCGGCGCGTTGCTGGAATCGCGCGGCCTGAAGGTCACCTTCCTCAAGCTCGACCCCTACCTCAACGTCGACCCGGGCACCATGAGCCCGTTCCAGCATGGCGAGGTGTACGTCACCGCCGATGGCGCCGAGACCGACCTCGACCTTGGCCACTACGAGCGCTTCTCGCGCGCGCCGATGCGCCGCGCCAACAACTTCACCGCCGGTCAGGTGTACGAGGCGGTGCTGCGCAAGGAGCGCCGCGGCGAGTATCTGGGCCGCACCGTGCAGGTGATTCCGCACGTCACCGACGAGATCAAGCGCTGCATCATCGAGGGCGCCGCCGATGCCGACGTGGCGCTGGTCGAGATCGGTGGCACGGTGGGCGACATCGAATCGCTGCCGTTCCTGGAGGCCATCCGCCAGATGGGCCTCGAGCGCCCGCACCACGACGTGCTGTACATGCACCTCACGCTGGTGCCCTACCTGCGCGCCAGCGGCGAGATCAAGACCAAGCCCACGCAGCACTCGGTCAAGGAACTGCAGGCCATCGGCATCCGGCCGGACGTGTTGCTGTGCCGCACCGAGCAGCCGCTGCCGGAGGACGAGCGGCGCAAGATCGCGCTGTTCACCAACGTGCCGCGCGAGGCGGTGATCTCGGCCGAGGATCTGGACAACATCTACAAGATTCCGCGCCATTACCACGACCAGGGGCTGGACGATTTCGTGGTGCGCCGGCTCGATCTGCCGGTCGGCACCTCGCGCCTGGAGGCCTGGGACCGCTACATCTACGACTTCGAGCACCCCACCGCCACCGTCGACATCGCGCTGGTCGGCAAATACGTCGATCTGGCCGATTCCTACAAGTCGCTGAACGAGGCGCTCGACCACGCCGCCGCGCACACCCGCACGCGCGTGAACGTGCACTACGTCGATGCCGAAAGTCTGGACGCCGACGGCGTGGGCGCGCTGGCCAGCATGGACGCCATCCTGGTGCCGGGCGGCTTCGGCGAGCGCGGCGTCGAGGGCAAGATCGCCGCCGTGCGCTACGCCCGCGAGCACGGCATCCCGTATCTGGGCATCTGCCTTGGCCTGCAGGTGGCGGTGATCGAGTTCGCGCGCAACGTGGCGGGCCTCGACGACGCCCACAGCACCGAGTTCGATCCCGACACCCCGGCGCCGGTGGTGGCGCTGATCACCGAATGGCTGGACGCCAGCGGCCGGCGCGAGCAGCGCGGCGCCGGCACCGATCTTGGCGGCACCATGCGCCTTGGCGGGCAGACCTGCGTGCTTCGCGAGGACACGCTGGTGCGGCGCATTTATGGTGCCGAGCGCATCGTCGAGCGCCACCGCCACCGCTACGAGGTCAACCCCACCTTCCTGCCGGCGCTGCAGGAGGCGGGCCTGGCGGTGTCCGGCCGTTCCGAGCAGGACGGTTTGGTGGAGGTGATCGAGCTGCCGGACCACCCCTGGTTCATCGGCTGCCAGTTCCACCCCGAATTCACCTCCAACCCGCGCGACGGCCACCCGCTGTTCAGCAGCTTCGTGGAGGCGGCGCGCATCCACCGGGCGGCGCGCGTGCCGCAGCCGGTGTCCGCATGAAGCTGTGCGGTTTCGAGGTCGGCATCGACCGGCCGCTGTTCCTGATCGCCGGACCCTGTGTGGCCGAGAGCCGTGAGCTGGTGCTGCACACCGCAAGCACGCTCAAGGACATCTGCGCGCGGCTTCGGGTGCCGTTCATCTTCAAGGCCTCGTTCGACAAGGCCAACCGCAGTTCCGGCAAGTCATTCCGCGGCCCCGGCCGCGAGGCGGGGCTTGCCATGCTGGCCGAGGTGCGCGAGACCGTCGGCGTGCCGGTGCTGACCGACGTGCACACGCCGGACGACGTCGAGGCGGCCGCCGCCGTGGTGGACGTGCTGCAGACGCCGGCCTTTTTGTGCCGGCAGACCGACCTCATCGTCGCCGCGGCGGCCAGCGGCAAACCGGTCAACATCAAAAAAGGCCAGTTCCTGGCGCCGGAAGACATGGCGCAGGTGGTGGCCAAGGCCAACGCTGCCGGTGGCGCCGGCCGCACGCTGGTGTGTGAGCGCGGCGTCTCGTTCGGCTACCACAATCTGGTGGTCGACATGCGTGGCCTGGCCGTGATGCGGCAGACCGGCTGCCCGGTGGTGTTCGACGCCACGCACTCGGTGCAGCTGCCGGGCGGGCAGGGCGATCGCTCCGGCGGGCAACGCGAATTCGTGCCGGTGCTGGCGCGGGCGGCCGTGGCCGCCGGCGTGGCCGGCCTGTTCATGGAAACCCACCCCGATCCGGCGCGCGCGCTGTCCGACGGCCCCAACGCCTGGCCGCTCGATCGCATGGAAAACCTGCTGCAAACCCTGGTGACGCTGGATCGCGCCGTCAAGGCCGCCGGTTTCGTCGAACACTCCCTCATGCAAGCCAACCCGAGCTGAGAGCACGATGAGCAAGATCGTCGACATCAAGGCGCGCGAAATTCTCGATTCGCGCGGCTTTCCCACCGTGGAAGTGGACGTGCTGACCGACGACGGTCGGCTCGGCCGGGCGGCGGTGCCGTCCGGTGCCTCCACCGGCTCGCGCGAGGCGCTGGAGCTGCGCGACGGCGAGCCGGCCCGCTTCGGCGGCAAGGGGGTGCTGAAGGCGCTCGACAACGTGCGCAGCCGCATCCTGCCGGCGGTGCGCGGCATCGATCCGGTCGACCAGCATCGCGTGGATGCGGTGATGATCGACCTCGACGGCACCGACAACAAAAGCCGCCTGGGCGCCAACGCCATCCTGGCGGTGTCGCTGGCCACCGCGCACGCCGCCGCGGCCTGCCGCGACATCCCGCTGTACCGGCACATCAACGCGCTGTGCGGCGGGGTCGACATGTGCCTGCCGGTGCCGATGATGAACATCCTGAACGGCGGCGCGCACGCCGACAACAGCGTCGATCTGCAGGAGTTCATGATCATCCCGGCCGGCCGGCCGACGTTCTCGGAGGCGCTGCGCTGCGGCGCCGAGATTTTCCAGGCGCTCAAAAAGCTATTGCGCCAGCGGGGGCTGAACACCGCCGTCGGCGACGAGGGCGGCTTCGCGCCCGATCTGTCGTCCAACGAGGAGGCGCTGCGGGTGGTGCTGGACAGCATCGGCGCCGCCGGCTATCTGGCCGGCGACGAGGTGTTGCTGGCGCTGGATGTGGCCAGCAGCGAGTTCTACAAGGCCGGCCGCTACGAGCTCGAATCCGAGAAGCGCAGCCTGACGTCGGCCGAGTTCGTGGATTATCTGGCCGGCCTGGCCGGCCGTTATCCGGTCATCTCCATCGAAGATGGCCAGGCCGAGGACGACTGGGACGGCTGGAAGCGCCTCACCGACCGGCTCGGCAAGTCCGTGCAGCTGGTGGGTGACGACCTGTTCGTCACCAACCCGGCCATCCTCGAGAAGGGCATCGCCGCCGGCGTGGCCAACTCCATCCTGATCAAGGTGAACCAGATCGGCACGCTCAGCGAGACGCTGAAGGCCGTGCGCCTGGCGCGCGAGGCCGGTTACTCGGCCATCATCTCGCACCGCTCCGGCGAGACCGAGGACACCACCATCGCCGACATCGCCGTGGGCACCGGCGCCGGGCAGATCAAGACCGGTTCGCTGTCGCGCTCGGACCGCGTCGCCAAGTACAACCGCCTGCTGCGCATCGAGCAGGAGCTCGGCGCCGCGGCGCGTTACCCGGGCGTGGCGGTGTTCGGGGCGCTGGCACGCCAATGACGACGCGCGCCGGCCTGCTGGTGCTGCTGCTGGCCATGCTCGGCCTGCAGCACCGTCTGCTGGTGGCGCCGGGCAATGTGTTCGATCTGGGCGATCTGCAGGACCGCGTCCGGCGCGAGCGCGACCAGGTCGCGCAGCTCGCCGAGCGCAATGCGCAGCTCGCCGCCGAGGTGGACGACCTGCGCACGGGTCTTTCGGCGGTCGAGGACCGGGCGCGCTCCGAGCTCGGCATGATCAAGCCGGGCGAGACCTTCATCCGCGTCATCGAATAGGCACGGTGCCGACGTCGGCTGCCGATCACTGGGCCATCGTGCCGGCCGCCGGCATCGGCGCGCGCATGGGCGCCGAACGGCCCAAACAATACCTGCCGCTGGCCGGCCGGCCGCTGTTGTTGCACACGCTCGATCGCCTGCTGGCCGCACCGCGCGTGGCCGGGCTGGTGCTGACGCTGCGGGCGGACGATCCTCACTGGCCGGCGCTCGGTTTTCGCGCCGACAAGCCGCTGCACGTCGTCAGCGGCGGCGCCTGCCGTGCCGCCTCGGTGTTGGCGGCGCTCGACGAGCTGGCGCGCCAGTTGGCGGCCGACACGCCGCTGCTGGTGCACGATGCCGTGCGCCCGCTGCTGCATGCCAGCGACATCGAGCGCCTGTGCGGGCAGCCGCTCGACGCGCACGGTTGCCTGCTGGCGATGCCACTGACCGACACCATCAAGCGCGCCGACGCGGGCGGGCGCAGCGAGGCCACCGTGCCGCGCGATGGGCTGTGGGCGGCGCAGACGCCGCAGCGTTTTCAGTTGGGCGTGCTGCGCACGGCGCTGCGCGATGCACTCGCGGCGGGCAGCGAGCCCACCGACGAGGCGCAGGCCATGGAGCGGGCCGGCTGGCGGCCGCGCCTGGTGCCCGGCCGGCGCGACAATCTCAAAATCACCGTGCCGCAGGACCTGCCATTGGCCGAGTGTCTGCTGGCCGCCCAGCAGTGTGAGGACGGCTGATGCGCATCGGCCACGGTTACGACCTGCACGCGCTGGCCGAGGGCCGCCGCCTGGTGCTGGGTGGCGTCGAGATTGTCCACGACCGCGGCCCGGTCGCCCACTCCGACGGCGACGTGCTGCTGCATGCGCTCGCCGATGCCCTGCTCGGCGCCGCGGCGCTCGGCGACATCGGTCAGCACTTCCCGGACACCGATCCTGCCTATGCCGGCGCCGACAGCCGGGTTCTGTTGCGCGAGGTCGTGGCGCGGGTGCGGGCGGCCGGCTATGCGGTGGCCAACGTCGACGCCACCGTGCTGGCGCAGCGGCCGAAGCTGGCGCCACACCGCGACGCCATGCGCGCCAACATCGCGGCCGATCTGGGCATCGACATCGGCGCGGTGAGCGTCAAGGCCACCACCACCGAGGGCCTGGGGCCGGTCGGCCGGCAGGAGGCCATCGCCGCCCACGCCGTGTGCCTGCTGGTGAGGCGCGGGGAGCCTTGAGCCAGCGTGATGGCCGAAGCCGACGCCGCCTCGCCCTCGCCCTGGCGCCAGCCGCCGTTTCGTCATTACTGGCTGGCGCGCCTGTGTACCGCGGCCGGTTTCCAGATGCAGGCGGTGGTGGTCGGTTGGCACGTCTACCAGCTCACCGGCGCGGCGCTGGATTTGGGGCTGGTGGGCCTGTTCACCTTTCTGCCGCGCCTGCTGCTGACGCCGCTCGCCGGTCATGCCGCCGATCACTACCCGCGCCGGGCCGTGGCGCTGCTGGCGCAAAGTGTGCAGGGCGCGGCGGTCCTGGGGCTCGCACTGCTCAGCCTGTCCGGCCACGATAGCCGGCAGGCGGTGTTCGTGCTGGCGGCGCTGTGCGGCGCGGCGCGCACCTTCGAGATGCCGGCCACGCAGGCGCTGTTGCCGGGCATCGTGCCGGGGGCGCTATTCCCCCGCGCCGTGGCGGCGAGCGCTTCGGCGGTGCAGGCGGCGACGCTGGCCGCGCCGGCCATCGCCGGTGTCGTGCTCGGTCTTGGCACCACCACCGCGTATGTCGCGACGGGTCTTTTGTACGTGGCCGCGGCGCTCGCCATGAGCCGGCTGCGGGCGCAGGCGGCCGCGCCGGTGGCGCACCGCGAGGGCTTCGTCGAGGCGTTTTTGGCCGGCGTGCGTTTCGTGCGCCAGCAGCGCTTGCTGCTGGGCGTGATGTCGCTCGACCTGTTCGCCGTGCTGCTCGGCGGTGCCACGGCGCTGCTGCCGATGATCGCCGATCGGCTGTTGCACACCGGCACGTTGGGGCTCGGCCTGTTGCGCAGCGCGCCGGCGGCAGGCGCGCTTTTGATGTCGGTCTGGTTGGGGCGGCATGCGCCGCGCGGCGCGGTCGGCCGGCAGATGCTGATCGCGGTGGCCGTGTTCGGGCTGCTCACCGTCGCGCTGGCGGCTTCGCGCTGGCTGTGGCTGTCGCTGCTGTTGCTGCTGGGACTCGGCGCCGCCGACATGGTCAGCGTGGTGATTCGCCAGACCATGGTGCAGCTGGGCACGCCCGATGCCATGCGCGGGCGGGTGAGCGCGCTGAACGCCATCTTCATCGGTGCCTCGAACCAGCTCGGCGAGTTCGAGTCCGGAATCACCGCCGCCTGGTTCGGTCTGGTGCCGTCCATCGCCCTGGGCGGCCTCGGCACGCTGCTGGTGGTGGCGCTGTGGTGGCGGCTGTTTCCCGAGCTCACCGCCGCGCGCGGCGGTGAGTGAGCCGCCGGCGGCCTACAGCGGCCGGTAGACCTCGCCGGCCTGACGAAACTCGGCCGCCTTCTCCTGCATGCCGGCGGCGAGCGCGCCGTCGTCGTCGGCCAGGCCCTTGCTTTGCGCGTACTCGCGCACGTCCTGGGTGATCTTCATCGAGCAGAAGTGCGGGCCGCACATGGAGCAGAAGTGCGCCAGCTTGGCGGATTCCTTGGGCAGCGTCTCGTCGTGGAACTCGCGCGCCTTGTCCGGGTCGAGGCTGAGATTGAACTGATCGCTCCAACGGAACTCGAAGCGTGCCTTGCTGAGCGCGTTGTCGCGCAGCTGCGCGCCCGGGTGACCCTTGGCCAGATCCGCCGCGTGGGCGGCGATCTTGTAGGTGACGATGCCGTCGCGCACGTCGTGCTTGTTCGGCAGACCCAGGTGTTCCTTGGGCGTCACGTAGCACAGCATGGCGGTGCCGTACCAGCCGATCATGGCTGCCCCGATGGCGGACGTGATGTGGTCGTAGCCGGGCGCGATGTCGGTGGTCAGCGGCCCCAGCGTGTAGAACGGCGCCTCGTCGCAGTAGTCGAGCTGCAGGTCCATGTTTTCCTTGATGAGGTGCATCGGCACGTGGCCGGGGCCCTCGATCATGGTCTGCACGTCGTGCTTCCAGGCGATCTGCGTGAGCTCGCCCAGCGTCTTGAGTTCACCGAGCTGCGCTTCGTCGTTGGCGTCGGCGATCGAGCCCGGCCGCAGGCCGTCACCCAGCGAGAAGGCGACGTCGTACGCCTTCATGATTTCGCAGATTTCCTCGAAGTGCGTGTAGAGGAAATTCTCCTTGTGGTGCGCCAGGCACCACTTGGCGAGGATCGAGCCGCCGCGGCTGACGATGCCGGTCAGGCGCCTTGCGGTGAGCGGCACGTAGCGCAGCAGCACGCCGGCGTGGATGGTGAAATAGTCGACGCCCTGCTCGGCCTGCTCGATCAGCGTGTCGCGGAAGATGTCCCAGGTGAGTTCTTCCGCCTTGCCGTCGACCTTTTCGAGCGCCTGGTAGATCGGCACCGTGCCGATCGGCACCGGGCTGTTGCGCAAAATCCACTCGCGCGTCTCGTGGATGTGCTTGCCGGTGGACAGGTCCATGATGGTGTCGGCGCCCCAGCGGATGCCCCACACCATCTTCTCGACTTCTTCCTCGATGGACGAGGTGACCGCCGAGTTGCCGATGTTGCCGTTGATCTTCACCAGGAAATTGCGGCCGATGATCATCGGCTCGCTTTCCGGGTGGTTGATGTTGGCCGGGATGATGGCGCGCCCGCGGGCGACCTCGTCGCGCACGAACTCGGGCGTGATCACCTTCGGGATGGCCGCGCCGAAGCCGTGGCCCGGGTGCTGGCGCAGCAGCGCCTGATCGCGCACGGCCTCCAGGCGCTGGTTCTCGCGGATGGCGATGAATTCCATCTCCGGCGTCACGATGCCGCGCCGGGCGTAGTGCATCTGCGTGACATTGCGCCCGGGCAGGGCGCGGCGCGGCAGGCGCGGGTTCGGAAAGCGCAGGGCGGCGAGATCCTCTGCCGCGGCGCGCGCGCGGCCGTAATGCGAGCTGATCTCGGTCAGCACCTCGGTGTCAGCGCGCTCGGCGATCCAGGCCGCCCGGATGGCCGGCAGTCCACGGCGCAGGTCGATCGGGGCGGCCGGGTCGGTGTAGGCGCCCGAGGTGTCGTAGACGACGATCGGCTCGTTGGGCTCGGCGCCGTGCTGGGTGGTGGTCGGGGATTGCGTCACTTCGCGCATCGGCACCCGGATGTCCGGCCGGCTGCCGGCGACATAAATTTTCGACGAGCCGGCGAACGGCCGGCGCAGCTCGGCGTCGACGTCGGCGGCCGGCGTGAGCACGGGTTTCTGGGTGGCGTTCATGGGGTGACCTGTGGGGGCGGCGAAGGGGGCGGTATGGCGGCCAAAGTCGGCCACGGCGGCGCTGTTGTGTTGTGGCGATGGGCGCTGCAACGGTAATCTATGCGCCGCTTCGAAGGGGTGTCAACGCGCCAGGCCGCGCGTTCGCCGGCGCCCGCCAGGCCCCGCAGGGGTCGTCACCGTTCTCAAGGTCGCCCGCCCACACATGAACAGCCCGGACCTCGCCGCCGCCCGTTTCAACATGCTCCTGAACCAGGTGCGTGCCTGGGAGGTGTCCGACGAGCGCGTGCTCGATCTGCTCTCGCAGATGCGGCGCGAGGACTTCGTGCCGCCGGCCTACCGCAACCTCGCCTATGCCGATTTGATGCTGCCGATCGGGCACGGCCAGGTGATGCTGGCGCCCAAGATCGAGGCGCGCTTCCTGCAGGCGCTGAACTTGCAGCCCGCCGATGTGGTGCTGGAAGTCGGTGCCGGCAGCGGTTACATGGCGGCGCTGATGGCGCGCCTGGCGGCGTTCGTGACCACCGTCGACGTGTTTCCCGACCTGGCCGAATCGGCGGCCTTGCGCCTGGCGCAGGCCGGCGTACGCAACGTGCGCGTCGAAACCGGCAACGCCGCAGACGGTTGGCCGGACCACGCCCCGTATGATGCGGTCATGATCAGCGGGGCGTTGCCGCAGCTGCCGCAGGCCTTTTTGAATTGCCTGAAGCCGGGCGGCCGGCTGGCGGCGATCGTCGGCCGGCGGCCGGCCATGCAGGCGGTGCTGGTCACGCGCACCGGCGAGGCCGACTGGCACCGCCAGGCGCTGTTCGAAACCGACGCCCCGCCATTGCTGCACGTGCACGCCCCGGCCGAGTTCGAGTTCTAGGACGGTGCGCGAGCTGTCGGTGCAGGCGCTGAAGGCCGCCCGCGATGCCGGGACGGCCGCCGACTGGCAGCTGATCGACGTGCGCGAGCCGTGGGAGCATGCCCTGTGCGCGCTGCCCGGGGCCGTGCTGATGCCGATGCGGGGTTTGCCGCAGCGCCTGCGCGAGCTGGACCCGGCGCGGACCACGGTGGTGCTGTGCCATCACGGCGTGCGCAGCCATCAGGTGGCGGTGTGGCTCGAGCGCAACGGCTTCAAGGACGTGGTCAACCTGCGCGGCGGCATGGATGCCTGGGCCCGCGAGATCGAACCCGAGATGGCGGTTTATTGACCGGCGCGGTTTGGTGCGCCTTATCAGACCCTGGGACCCGATATGAAAAAAATGACTCTCGCCGCCGGCCTGGCCGGCGTCCTGCTGGCGCCGTGGTGTTCCGCCGAGGACCTGTTGACGGTCTACCAGCAGGCGGTGCAGAACGATGCCCAGTTGCTGGCCGCCGCCGCCGCGCGCGACGCGGCACGCGAGCTCAAGCCGCAGGCGCT
>NZ_JAQVGQ010000233.1 GCF_028696615.1 Immundisolibacter sp.
GCTCAGCCTGCCCGAGGGCGCCATCCGCAACGTCGGCAGCTTCCCGGCGGACGTGAACCTGCACGCCGACCTCACGGCGCGGATCACGGTGGAAGTGGTCGCGGAGTAAGCCGGTCCCGGTGGGTTCCATGGCCGATCCGGCCGCGCTCAAGGTACCGCCGCATTCCATCGAGGCCGAGCAGTCGGTGCTCGGCGGCCTGCTGCTGGAAGGCTCGGCCTGGGACCAGGTCTCGGACCGGCTGGTCGAGGAGGACTTCTACCGCCAGGACCACCGCCTGATCTACCAGGCGATCCGGCGCGTCTACGACTCCGGCCGGCCGTGCGACCTGATCACGGTCGCCGAGGCGCTGGAGCAAAGCGGCGATCTCGAACGCGTGGGCGGCATGGCGTATCTGGGCCTGCTGGCCGGTGGCGTGGTCAGCGCGGTCAACCTTGCCGCCTACGCCGACATCGTGCGCGAGCGGGCCATCGCCCGGCAGCTGATCGGCGTCGGCAGCGCCATCGCCGACAGCGGTTTTCACCCGCAGGGCCGCTCGGTGGCCGAGCTGCTGGATGCCGCCGAAGCGCGGGTGTTCGAGATCGCCGAGCGCGGCGCGCGCGCCCGCTCGGGCTTCGCCGCCGTCAAGGACTTGCTGCCGACGGTGCTCGAGCGCCTGGACGCGCTGTACCGCTCCGGCACCACGCTGACCGGCGTGTCGACCGGCTTTACCGACCTCGATCGCATGACCTCGGGCCTGCACGCGGCCGAGCTGATCATCGTCGCCGGCCGCCCGTCGATGGGCAAAACCTCGTTCGCCATGAACATGGTCGAGAGCGTCGCCATCCGCAGCCGCCAGCCGGTGGCCGTGTTCAGCATGGAAATGCCGGCCGAGCAGCTGGCGCTGCGCATGATCTCGTCCTTGGGCCGCGTCGACGCCCACCGCGTGCGCACCGGCCAGCTGCACGACGACGACTGGCCGCGCGTGACCTCGGCCATGCACCTGCTCGGCGAGGCCGACATTTTCATCGACGACACGCCGGCGCTGACGCCGCTGGAGCTGCGCGCCCGCACGCGGCGCCTGAAGCGCCAGCACGGGCTGGGGCTGGTGGTGGTCGACTACCTGCAGCTGATGCAGTCGCCGGGCGCCAAGGACAACCGCGCGCTCGAAATTTCCGAGATTTCCCGCTCGCTGAAGGCGCTCGCCAAGGAACTGTCGGTGCCGGTGATCGCGCTGTCGCAGCTGAACCGCTCGCTCGAAAGCCGCCCCAACAAGCGCCCGGTGATGTCGGACCTGCGCGAGTCGGGCGCCATCGAGCAGGACGCCGACGTGATCCTGTTCATCTACCGCGACGAGGTCTACAACGAGGACAGCCCGGACAAGGGCAAGGCCGAGATCATCATCGCCAAGCAGCGCAACGGCCCGATCGGCCACCTGTATCTTGCCTTCCTGGGCGCCTACACGCGCTTCGAGGACCTGGCGCAGGACTACGGCGGCTATGGCGACTAGGCCGGCGTCGTCGCCGATCTGAGCCGCCGACCGTGGCCCGCGACCGCAGCCAGTTTCGCTGCGCCGAGTGCGGCGCGCTGTTCGCCCAGTGGGCCGGCCAGTGCACCGCCTGCGGCGCCTGGAACAGTCTTGCCGAGCACCGCGCGCCGTCGCGCGCAGCCGAGCGTCCGGCCAGCGCCGGCTGGAGCGGCGAGCGCGCCATCACGCATTTGCGCGCGGCCAGCGCCGGCGCGCCGGCGCGTCTTCCCACCGGCAGCACCGAACTCGACCGCGTGCTCGGCGGCGGGCTGGTGCCGGGCTCGGTGGTGCTGCTGGGCGGCGATCCGGGCATCGGCAAGTCGACGCTGTTGCTGCAGACGCTGGCCCGCCTCGCCCAGTCGACGCGGGTGCTGTACGCCAGCGGCGAGGAATCGGCGGCGCAGATCGCCGCCCGCGCGCAGCGCCTGCAGCTTGGCGACGCCGATCTGCCGCTGCTGATCGACGCGCGCCTGGAAGCCATCCTGGACGCCGCCGCCGGCTGCGAGGTGCTGGTGGTCGATTCCATCCAGACGCTGGTCGCCGAAGCGGTCGCCTCGGCGGCGGGTTCCGTGGCGCAGGTGCGCGAATGCGCGGCGCGCCTGACGCGGCTGGCCAAGACATCCGGCGTGAGCGTGCTGATCGCCGGCCACGTCACCAAGGAAGGCGCGCTGGCCGGCCCGCGCGTGCTCGAGCACATCGTCGACACGGTGCTGTACTTCGAGGGCGACAGCTCGAGCCCCTACCGCATCGTGCGCGCCTTCAAGAACCGCTTCGGCTCGGTCAACGAGCTCGGCGTGTTCGCCATGACCGAGGCGGGCCTGAAGGAAGTCAGCAACCCGTCGGCGATCTTCCTCACCCGCCACGCGCGCCCGGTGGCCGGCAGCATCACCATGGCCACGCTCGAGGGCACCCGCCCGCTGCTGCTGGAGGTGCAGGCGCTGGTGGAATCGAGCCCGCTTGGCAACCCGCGCCGGCTGGCGCTCGGCATGGACGGCTCGCGGCTGGCCATGCTGCTGGCGGTGCTGCACCGGCACGCGGGCGTGGCGCTGTTCGACCAGGACGTGTACGTGAACCTGGTCGGCGGGCTCAAGGTGACCGAAACCGCCACGGATCTCCCGGTGCTGCTGGCGGCGCTGTCCAGCCTGCGCAACCGGCCGCTGCCGGCGGACGTGCTGAGCTTCGGCGAGGTGGGTCTGGCCGGCGAGGTGCGGCCAGTGCGCGGCGGCCAGGAGCGCCTGGGTGAGGCGGCCAAGCTCGGCTTCAAGCGCGCCGTGGTCGGCAAACTGAACGCACCGCGCAAACCCATCGCCGGGCTCGAAATCCTGGCGCTCGAGCATCTCGGCGACCTCGCCGACGTGTTCGCGCGCCTGACCGACGGCGCCTGATCGCGCCCAAGGTGAAATCGCCCGAATGCGGGTATGCTTGCCCGCATCTCCTCACCCTTGGCCTGAATCGGTCGTCGTAACGTGCTGTCTTTGCTGGACAAGCTCTACTCGGTACAGCAAACGCGCCGCATCGACCAGATCGCGGCGCAGCAACCGGGCTGCAGCGGCGACGCGCTGATGGAGCGCGCCGGCGCGGCGGCGTTCGCCCTGCTGCGCCGCCGCTGGCCCGACGCCCGGCGCATCGGCGTGCTGTGCGGCGCCGGCAACAACGGCGGCGACGGTTACGTGCTGGCGCGCCTGGCTCACCTGGCGGGCCTCACCGTCGATTTGATCGCCGTGGCGGGTCCGCCGCGGGCCGGCAGCGAGGCCGAGCGCGCCAGGCAGGCGTTCCTCGCCTGCGGCGGCAGCGAACTGTCCGACGCCACCGCACCGACCAGCGCCGACCTGCTGGTCGACGCCCTGCTCGGCACCGGCCTCGACCGCCTGCCCGGCGGCGCGGTGGCCGAGGCCATCGCCGCCATCAACGCCGCCGGCCGGCCGGTGCTCGCGCTCGACCTGCCGAGCGGCCTTCACGCCGATACCGGCGCCACGCCGGGCGCGGTGGTGCGGGCCACCGCCACCATCAGCTTCGTCGCCCGCAAGCAGGGCCTGTACACCGGTGCCGCGCGCGACTGCTGCGGTGAACTGCATTTCGACGATCTGGGCGTGCCGGCGCTGGCCTGCGCGGCTGCCGGCGAGCCGCCCGCCGTGCTGCTCGACCTGCCGGCGCTGCGCGCGCGCTGGCTGCCGCCACGCCGGCGCGGCGCGCACAAGGGCGACTTCGGGCACGTGCTGGTGCTGGGCGGCGATCACGGCTACGGCGGCGCGGCGTGTCTGG
>NZ_JAQVGQ010000234.1 GCF_028696615.1 Immundisolibacter sp.
GTCAGCGCCGCCGTCAGCGTGGTCTTGCCGTGATCCACGTGACCGATCGTCCCGACGTTCACATGCGGCTTGGTTCGCTCAAATTTGGCCTTGGACATGCCCTAACCTCTGATGGACTGACGTACCGACGCTGCGGCGCTGCATGAAAACCAACTGGTGCTCACGACTGGAATCGAACCAGCGACCTCTTCCTTACCAAGGAAGTGCTCTACCGACTGAGCTACGTGAGCGCGTTCGTCCCCGGTGAAAATATGGAGCGGGTGATGGGAATCGAACCCACGCTATCAGCTTGGAAGGCTGAAGTTCTACCATTGAACTACACCCGCACCGGCACCTTACCGGCACCGCGAACCGCCATCGAAACGGCGGTTGACGGGAGGATCCAAATGGTGGAGGGGGGAGGATTCGAACCTCCGAAGGCTGAGCCGTCAGATTTACAGTCTGATCCCTTTGACCGCTCGGGAACCCCTCCAGGGAAATAGCCGCTCATTATCTTGGCCATTTTCGTCGCCGTCAATGGGTGCATTGACCACCGACGCCGCCGCCCGCATGCCGCCTCGTCGACACGCGCCGCACCGACGACACCACACGCGACCGCTGAATCGTGGAGCGGGTGAAGGGAATCGAACCCTCGCTGAGAGCTTGGGAAGCTCCCGTTCTACCATTGAACTACACCCGCAGGGACGGGCATTCTAGCTAGCGAGTTTCCGTGCCGGCAAGCACCCGCGCCGCCTGGTTCGAGAACCGCCCCCAGCACGCCGCGCGCCGGCCACCGCGGCCGGCGCACCAGCGACACCGGACTTCGATCCCCTCACCGAGACGACGGGCCGGGCGATCGGCGCGTGCCGGTGGCGCCGCCGCGGGCCGGCACCCCCTGGTCCTGGCGGCGGCGCGCGGCTTCTCCCAGCTGCGGCCACACCCTGACCTCGCCCGGGCGACCTTGGACGCGGACCAGCAGCGGCGCTTCCTGCGCGACGGCGGTGGCGCCGTCGCGGCGTACGGCGGCGGCTGTGAGGCGGTAGTCGAGCGCTCCGCTGGGCAGGTCCAGCGTGCCGGCCCCGGTCAGGCGGTAGACATGGCCCGCCTGGCGACGCTGCTGCTCGAGGATCAGCTCATCACTGCGCCATACCCCGTCGCTGATCGGCCCTGTCATGTGCAGTGCCGCAATGCGCGTGTCTGCACTGGCATCGCAGGCCTCGGCCGACTTGCCGCGGCCGCCGGCGCCGCGCGCCAGACAAATCGCCCGGTCGACGTTGATGCCCTCGAGCACGCCGTCGTGCAGATCCAGGCGCGCCGTGCCCTGCAGGCTGCGCAGCAACGCCGCGCCGCTGGCCACGGCCGCCGTCGCCTCGCAGGCCAGGGCAAGGCGCCCCCGCAGGGTCTCGCGGCCAGTCAGCGCCGCCAGCAACGGACCCGCCGCGGCATCCTCGACGGTCAACTTGAAATGCAGCGCCGGATCGGCCACGCGCGCGTCGGCCTGCACGGTCGCCTCGGCGCGGCCGCCATACAGACCGGCGCGCAGCGCTTGCAGGGCGACGCGGCCGTCCGCCGCCCGCACGCCGAGCGCGACCTGCTCGAGCCGCAGGCCGCGCACGGTCAGGGCCGCTACGTCGAGCGTCCCGTCGAGGTCGAGGCGCGCCAGGCGGCGCAGCAGGCCGGCCGGGCTCGCGGTCTGCGCCGACCCCGGCGCGGTGGCGGATGGTGCGGGCACGACCGGCAGGTAACGGTCGAGGTCGAGTCGATCGGCCTCGAGGGCGAAGCGGGCGCTCCTGTCCGGCAGCCCCAAGCGGGCGGCGCCGCGCCAGTGGGCGTCGTCGACACTCAGGTCCAGGCGGGCGATGTTGATGTCCCCGCCCCGGATGCCGAGCTCGATGTCGCCGCTGGCCTGCGTCAGGGCGGCCGGATCGGCGGTGGCCAGCGCCACGCCCAGGCGGCCGGCCAGCGCCCGGGCATCGAGTCGTTCGATCTGCAACTGCGCGCCCACGACGGGCACCGCATCGTCACCGCGCGCGGCCGTCAGTTCACCCCGCGCCTGCAGCGACTCGCCCGCCAGCCTCAGGCGCCGCAACCGCAGCCGCGAGCGGGCGGGATCGAGACCGGCCTCGGCCGCCAGGCGCAGCGGGAGCGGCTCGCGCAGCGGCGCCCCGCCGAGGACGGCGTCGATGCGCAGGTCCGGCGCGCGCCAGATGCCGTCGCGCCCGGGCCGCACGCTGGCGGCAAGGTCGAACTCGGCGCTGCGCGGCGGGTCACCCGCCTCCAGCACGCCGCGCGCGGCCAGCGGCAGCGGCTCGGCCGGATCAAGACCCTGCAGCGACAGGTCGAGATCACGCAGCCGCGCCCAGCGCCCGCTGCGCCGGTCAGTCCACAGGACATCGGCATCATGCAGCGCGAGCTGCCCGACCTGCACACGCCCGGCTAGTCGCTCGACTATGCCGGCGCCACCTGACGACGGCGGCACGCCGGCCGCAGGCTTCGGCGCCGGGAGCAGGTCGGCCCAGTTGGCGTGGCCGCCGGCGTCGACCGTCAGGCGCAGCTGCGGGCGGTCGACCGCTACGCTCGCTATCGCCAGCCGCCCCCGCAGCAGCGGCCATAGGCGCAGGTTGATGCGCGCCCCGTCGATGCTGGCGAACGGCTCCGGCCCGAAACCCGCGGCATCGGCCAGCGTCAGCCGCGGCAACACCAGCGCCGGCCGCGGCAGCACCGCGAAGTGGATATCGCCGGTCACCGTCAGTTCGCGGCCGGTGTGATGGCGTGCGGCCACAATCAGCATGGTGCGCAGCGTGTCGGCATCCAGCAGGCGCGGCAGCAACACGGCGGCACCGGCCAGCACGCCAGCCAGCAACACGAGCACGATCGACAGGCGCCGCATCCACGTCATGCGTGAAGGTTAACCCTGCGACAGGGCACCGCGCACGGCACCCGCCGTCAGCGTTCGCGCCAGATCAGGCTGGCCATGCGCCCGGTCACGCCGTCGCGGCGGTAGGAATAAAACCGCGCCGCATCGCTGGCGGTGCACTCCCCGCCGCCGTACACCTGCCGCACGCCGGCGCCGGCCAGCGCCCGGCGCGTGAGCGCCGCCAGATCGGCCAGCCAGTGCCCCGGGCGCGTGGCGGTAAAACAGGCCACGGCGCCGGCGTCGGCCTGCAGGAAGCGCGCGCGCACCTCGTCGCCAACCTCGAAGGCGGCCGGGCCGATGGCCGGACCGAGCCAGGCGCGCAGCGCCGCCGGCGCGGCGCTGAAGCGCGCCACGGCGGCGCCGACGATGCCGCCGGCCAGGCCGCGCCAGCCGCAGTGCACCGCCGCCACCTCGCGCCCGTCGGCGCTGCACAGCAGCAGCGGCAGGCAATCGGCGGTGAGCACCGCGCACACCACCGCCGGCCGGTCGGCATAACGGGCGTCGGCGCGGCAACCGGGTGGATCGTCCGGTCCCGCCACGGCGCTGCCGTGTACCTGCGTCAACCACGCCGGCGCCGCCGGCAGACCCAGCGCACGGGCCAGCGCGGCGCGGTTGGCGGCCACGGCGCGCGGGTCGTCGCCGACGTGATCGCCGAGGTTTAAACCCTGGTAGGGACCCACGCTCACGCCACCCAGGCGCGTGGTGCTGGCCGCCCGCACACCGGGCGGCAGCGGCCAGTCGGGCGTGACCAGGCCCGGTTCAGGCACCGGCGGGGTCCGAATCACCCGCCAGCACCTGCAGCAGCTGCGCCATGTCGGCCGGCAGCGGCGCCTCGAACGTGAGCGGCCGACCGTCGATCGGGTGCGGCAA
>NZ_JAQVGQ010000235.1 GCF_028696615.1 Immundisolibacter sp.
GGCCGGCCTGAGCGGGTTGAAAAAGGGCGGGGAGCCTTTTTCAGCGGCCTGGTAATGCACCGGGGCGGTGGTATCGTGTCTCCGCCCAACGGAACAACCGTTCGTATTTCATGCACCGCCCGCTACGTCTGGCCCACTGCTCGGACATCCACCTCGACAGCGATTACTTCGGCGGCGACTGGAACCTTACCCGCCGCGACCGTGACCGGGCGCAGTTCGACGCGCTGCTGGCCGCCATCGGCGCGCAGGCGCCGGACCTGATGCTGCTGGCCGGCGATTTGTTCGACCATAACCGCGCCAGCGCCGGGACCATCGAGTGGGCCTGCGAGCGTCTGGCGGCGCTGCCGTTCCCGGTGGTGATGATCCCGGGCAACCACGACTGCCTGGCCGAGAACGCCATCTACCACCGCCACGACTTCGCCGCCGCCGGTGTGCACGTGCTGCTCGACCCCGCCGGGCAGACGCTGACGCTCGCGAAGCTTGGCGTCGCCATCTGGGGCCGCGGCATGGTCGATCATCACCCCGGCCACCGCCCGCTGGCCGATGTGCCGGCGCGGCCAGACGCGGATCTGTGGTATCTGGGGCTCGCGCACGGCGTGCACGTGCCGGCGCACGGCGAGTCGCGCAATTCCTCGCCCATCCACGCGCACGAGATCGAAAACGCTGAGTTCGACTACCTGGCGCTCGGCCACATCCATTGCCCGCGCGACGTATCCGCCGGCCGCACGCCGGCCTGGTACAGCGGCGCCCCGCACCCGGTGATCGGCGAGCCGGGAAGCTTTTTGAGCGTCACGCTCACGCCCGGTGAGGGCGCTCGTGTTGCCGTGTGCGGCGTGCCGCCGGTGCGCTGAAGGCGCCCGGCAGGCGTCTCAAGCCGGGCATCCCGGCCACGCGGGCCACACTACCGCGACGCAGCACGTCGATCGATTCCGGAGGCGACTGCCCGGGCGAGGTACTTCGCCCTCCGTCCTCCACGCCGGCAGATCAGCCGCCGTCCTGCACATCCTGCAGACGCTGGCCGGGCTGCCAGGGCCGGCCCAGGCGCTGCTCGATGTAGTCGCGGATCAGGCGCCTGACCACCTGCGAGGGGGTCTGGTCTTCCTGCGCGCACAGGTGTTCGAAGACCGCCTTCTTGTCGGGATCGATGAGTACGGTCAGGCGCGCGGTGCGGGATTCCTTTGACATTCGATGATAATTTTCTGCGCATTGAATGATTGCCAGATGATAACATTTCGGGTATGGCGCCCGACGCGGGCGACATTCTAAGGACGCGCTGATTGGTCCAACGGTTCCTTCCGGGGCAGGGTGCCCCGGCCTGAATCGAGGGCGTATACCCTCGATTCAGGGAGCGCCGAGCGGGCCTGTACCGCGCGGCAGCGAGCCGAAAACGTCCAGGGACGGAATGGTTTCGATGCTTCCCAAAGCGGGCGGATGGTCGTCGATTTGATGCTGTGTTCGAATTGGGCGTGGTTCGGGGTGCGGGCGGCGCCGGTGGCCTGGCTGCTGCTCGGCCTGCTCGGCCTGCTGCGCCCGCGCGGCCTGCGCTTCGTGGCGCACGGGCTGTTCCCGGCCGGCGCCGTGGTCGGCGTGGCGCTGGCGGTGTGCGCCTGGCAGGCGCTCGCGGCGGGCAGCTGCGCCGCGGTGCTGCCGCTTGGCCTGCCCGAGCTGCCCATGCACCTGCGCCTGGACGCGCTGTCGGCGTTTTTTCTGCTGCTGCTGGGCGGCGCCGCCGCCGCGGTGTCGGTGTTCTCGGCCGGCTATTTTCGCGCCGGCGAGGGCACCGCGCCGGGGCTGTTGGCGCTGCAGTACCACCTGTTCCTGGCCGCCATGGCGTGGGTGCTGCTGGCGGACGACGCCTACGCCTTCATGGTGGCCTGGGAGGTCATGGCGCTGGCGTCGTTCTTTCTGGTGACCTCGCAGCACCGCGTGCCCGAGGTGCGGCGCGCCGGGTTCCTGTACCTGCTGATCGCGCACCTGGGCGCCATCGCCGTGCTGCTGTGTTTCGGCGTGCTGCAGGGCGGCAGCTGGCAGTTCACGTTCGACGCCATGCGCCGGGCGCAGCTGTCGCCGGGCTGGGCGAGCGTGGCGTTCGCGCTCGCGGTGTTCGGCTTCGGCGCCAAGGCGGGCCTGGTGCCGCTGCACGCCTGGCTGCCGGAGGCCCACCCGGCCGCGCCGTCGCCGGTGTCGGCGCTGATGAGCGGGGTGATGCTCAAGACCGCCGTGTATGGCCTGCTGCGCGTCGGCTTCGACCTGCTCGGCGCGCCGCACTGGAGCTGGGGCGCGGCGCTGCTGGCGTTGGGTCTGTTCAGCGCGCTGTTCGGGGTCATGTTCGCCGCCGTGCAGACGGACATGAAGCGCCTGCTGGCCTACTCGTCGATCGAGAACCTCGGCCTGATCTGCGCCGCGGTGGGTTTGGCCATGCTGTTCGATGGCAGCGGGCAGCGGCCGTTCGCCGCGCTGGCGCTGGCGGCGGCGCTGTTTCACTGCCTCAATCATGCGCTGTTCAAGTCGCTGCTGTTCCTGGCCACGGGCTCGGTGCTGCACGCCACGCAGCAGCGCAGCCTCGGCAAGCTCGGCGGGCTGATCCGGCGCATGCCGTGGGTGGCCTGGCCGACGCTGGTGGCGTCGCTCGCCATCGCCGGCCTGCCGCCGCTGAACGGCTTCGTGTCCGAGTGGCTGCTGCTGCAGGCGTTCTTGGTGTCGCCGCGGCTGCCGCTCGCCTTCGTCAACATGCTGGTGCCGGTCGGCGCGGCGCTGCTGGTGCTCGCCTCGGCGCTGGCCGGTTACGTGATGGTGAAGTTCTACGGCGTGATCTTTCTGGGCCGCATGCGCGAGCCGCAGCTCGCCCACGCGCACGATGCCGGCTGGTTCGAGCGCGTGGCGCTGCTGGCGCTGGCCGGCGCCTGCATCGGCCTCGGTCTTTTGCCGGCGCTGCTGCTCGAGCGCCTGAACGCCACCGTGGGTCTGTTGGTCGGATCGGCGGCCACACGCTGGGGGGATCTCGGCTGGCTGCGCGCCGGCGCGGTCAGCGCGGCGAGTTTCAGCCCGCTGCTGTTCGCCGCCGGCATCGCGCTGGTGATGCTGGGCGGTTTTGCGGCCATCCGGCGCCTCTACCACGGGCGGGTGTCGCGCGGCGCGCCGTGGGATTGCGGCTACCCCTGGCAGGACGCGCGCATGCAGGACACCGCCGAGGGCTTCGGGCAGCCGATCCGGCAGATTTTCGAGCCGTTCTTTCGCATGCGCCGCCACCTGCCCTCACCCTTCGATGCGTCGCCGCGTTACGAGGTGACGGTGGAGGACCGCTTCTGGTACCTGCTGTACCGGCCGATCGCCGGCGCCGTGGAGCGCGCCGCGGGCCTGGTCGGCCGGCTGCAGCAGGGGCGCATCGCCGTCTACCTGCTGTACGGTTTCGCCACGCTGGTGGCGCTGCTGGTGCTGGTGCTGTGACGGCGTCGGCGCTGCTCACGCAGGCGCTCGCCGTGGCGGTGGCGGCGGGGCTCGCGCCGCTGCTGGTCGGCTGGGTCAACTGCTGTCGCGCCTGGCTGCAGAACCGTTCAGCGCCGCCGCTGCTGCTGCCGTACCACACGCTCGGCAAGCTGCTGCGCAAGGACGCGGTGCTGGCCGAGGCCGCCTCGCCGCTGTTTCGCGCCGTGCCATACGTGGTGTTCGGCTGCATGCTGGTGGCCGCCGGCGTGATCCCGTCGCTAGGCACGGACCTGCCGGCCGGGCGCGCCGCCGACGCCATCGCCCTGGT
>NZ_JAQVGQ010000236.1 GCF_028696615.1 Immundisolibacter sp.
GCAGCTCGCCTTCCACCGCCGCTCGCGCGGCGGCATCGACCAGCGGCACCACCACCGTGCACGGCCGGCCGTTGGCGCGCAGCCACTGCGCGGTGTCGAGAAACAGACCCGTCAGGCGCCGGTACTCGCTGGCGCGGCTGCCCGGCAGCAGCGCCAGCACCGGCGTGTCGGCGGGCAGACCGAGTTCGGCCCGCACCGCCGCGCGCTGCGCCGGCGTGACCGGCTCCAGGCGCGCGCTGAGCGGATGGCCGACCACGCTCACCGGCACGCCGTGGCGCTGGTAGAACGCGGCCTCGAACGGGAACAGCGTGAGCATGCGATCGACGGCGGCGGCGATGCGCCGGATGCGGCCCTCGCGCCAGGCCCACACCGACGGACTCACGTAATGCACGGTGCGGATGCCGGCGCGGCGCAAACGCGCCTCGATGGGCAGGTTGAAGTCCGGCGCGTCGATGCCGACCAACACGTCAGGTGGATCGGCCAGCAGCTGGCGCAGCAGGCCGCGGCGGATGCGCAGCAGGCGCGGCAGGTGCCTTAGCACCTCGAACAGGCCCATCACCGCCAGTTCCTCGGCCGCGTACAGCGCCCGGCAGCCGGCCGCGCGCATGGCGGGCCCCGCGATGCCGACGCACTCGAGCTCGGGCACGCGCCGGCGCAGCGCCTCGATCAGCGCCGCGCCGAGCGCATCGCCGGACGGCTCGCCGGCGATCAACCCGACGCGCAGGCGGCGCGCCACGGCCGCCTACCGGATGATGCCGCGCTGCGAGCGGCGCACGAAGGCGGCCATGTGCGCCACGTGCGGGCAGTCGCTTTCGCCATCCAGCACCGCCAGCGCCTCTTTCAGGCGCAGGCCGCAGCGGTACAGCGTCTTGTAGGCGTTGCGGATGGCGGCCATGTCGTCGGCCGAGAAGCCGCGCCGGCGCAGGCCTTCGGTGTTGATGCCGCGCGGGCGGGCGGAGTTGCCGTCGGCCATGACGAACGGCGGCACGTCCTTGAGTACCAGCGCGGTGGCGCCAAGGAAACTGTGTGCGCCGAGCGAGCAGAACTGGTGCACCAGCGCAAAGCCGCCGAGGATGACGTGGTCCTCCACCGTGACGTGCCCGGCCAGCGAGGCCGAGTTGGCGAAGATGGTGTGGTTGCCGACGATGCAGTCGTGCGCGATGTGCACGCCCGCCATCAGCCAGTTGTCGTCGCCCAGGCGCGTCAGCCCGCCGCCGCCGGCGGTGCCCACGTTGATGGTGCAGAACTCGCGGATGGTGTTGCCGTCGCCGATTTCGAGCCGCGTGTCCTCGCCCGCGTGGTACTTCTTGTCCTGCGGGATCTCGCCGATGGAGGCGAACTGGAAGATGCGGTTGTTGCGCCCGATGCGCGTGTTGCCGGTGATCACCGCGTGCGGGCCGATCACGCTGCCGGCGCCGATCTGCACCCGCGGGCCGATGACGGCGTAGGGGCCGACTTCGACGTCCGGCGCGAGCCGGGCGTCGGGATGGACGCGCGCGGTCGGGTCGATCATTTGACCGCCTTGAGCGTGCACATGATCTCGGCCGACGCCGCCTCGCGGCCGTCCACCCTGGCGCTGGCGGAGAACATCCACATGCCGCGCACGGCGCGCTTGAGCGCGACCTCAATCAGCAGTTGGTCGCCCGGCTGCACCGCCTGGCGAAAGCGCGCCTTGTCGATGCCGACGAACAAATACACGTTGTCGTCCGCCGCACTAGTGCCGGTGCTGCGAAAGCCGAGCACGGCGCTGGCCTGCGCCATCGCCTCCAGGATCAGCACGCCGGGCATGATCGGGTAGTTCGGGAAATGGCCTTGGAAGAACGGCTCGCTGACGGTGACGTTCTTGATCGCCGTGAGCCGCTCGCCGAGCTTCAGCTCCACCACCCGGTCCAGCAGCAGGAACGGGTAGCGGTGCGGCAGCAGGCGCATGATGTCGGTGGCGGTCAGGGTTTCCGGGTCAGTCATCAGGATCGTCCTTGGGCGAGCGCTCCAGGCGCTGCAGGCGCCGCGCCAGCTCGTCGAGTTGATGAAAACGGCCGATGTTGCGCCGCCAGCGGCGTGCCTCCTCGGCCGGGATGCCCGAGTACACGCCCGGGCGGGTGATCGACTGCGCCACCATCGACATGCCGGTGATGGTGACGCCATCGCAGATGTCCAGATGCCCCACGAAACCCACGCCGCCGCCGATCACGCAGTGCCGGCCGATCACCGTGCTGCCGGAGATGCCGACGCAGGCGGCGATCGCCGTGTGATCGCCGATGCGCACGCCGTGGGCCACCTGGATGAGGTTGTCGAGCTTGACGCCGTTGCCGATCACCGTGTCGTCGAGTGCGCCGCGGTCGATGGTGGTGTTGGCGCCGATCTCGACATCGTCGCCCACCACCACGCGCCCGAGCTGCGGCACTTTCACCCACACGCCGCGGTCGTTGGCGAGCCCGAAGCCGTCGGCGCCCAGCACCGCGCCCGGGTGGATCAGGCAGCGGGCGCCGAGGCGGGTGCCGGCCAGCAGGGTCACGCGCGGCGAAAGACGCGAGTCGTCGCCGATGACGACGTCCTCGCCGACATAACTGCCGGCGCCGATCACCACCCGTGCGCCGAGTCGGGCGCCGGCCTCGATCACCGCGCCGGCCTCGATGCGCACGCCCTCGCCGAGCCGGGCCTGTGCATGCACGCTGGCCTGCGGGTGGATGCCGGGTGCCGGTGGCGGCGCCGGGTGCAGGACGGCTGCGGCGCGGGCGAACGTCAGATACGGGTTGTCCGACAGCAACACCGCGCCCGGGAACAGCTCGCGGTCGGCCGGTGCCAGCACCACCGCGCCGGCCGCACTGCCGCTCAGCTGGCCACGGTAGCGGCGGTTGGCGAAAAAGCTCAGCTGCCGCGGCCCGGCCTTGGCCAGGGTGGCGACGCCGTCCAGCTCGCGCGCGCCGTCGCCCTCGAAAGCCACGCAGAGGCGCGCAGCCAGCTCACGCAAGCGCATGCCGGACCGCGATCGCCTTACTTGGCGGCCGGATTCTTCAGCAGCGCCAGCACCTGCTCGGTGACGTTCAGCGCGTCGCTGGCGTAGATGACGCCCTCATAAAGGATGAGGTCGTAGTTGTTGGCCTTGGCGAATTTCTCGACCGCTGCCAGCAGCTGTTCGCGCAGTTTGCCGACCTCTTCGGACTGGCGGATGCGCAGGTCGTCCTGGAACTCGTCCTGCGCGTGCTTGAGCTCGCGCCGGCCGTCGATGATTTCCTTTTCTTTGGCCTTGCGCTGGTCTTCGCTCAGCATCAGGCCGTTTTTGGACAAGTCCTGTTCCATCTGCTCGAGGCGCTTGGCGCGCGTTTCGAGCTGCTGGCGGCGTGGCGTGAACTCGTCACGCAGCTTTTTCTGCACGCTTTCGGCCTGCGGCGAGGCCTGCAGCAGGGCCGAGGCGTTGACGTAGCCGATTTTCAGGTCTGCCGCCAGCGCTGGGCCAAGCAGCAGGCAGCCGATCAGGCCAAGCATCCATCCGCGCATGCGCATCATCGTGAAGCTACTCCGTGTCGAGAGTGAACAAAAACCTGTCCAGGGCAAGCGGCCCCGGTATGCATCGCCGGCCTGCGGCGTCGATTCATGGAAGGCAGCGCGGGCGCGCCCCGTGCCGCCTCGAACTGGAAAATTCCAAGCCGGAACGTGTTCGACATTTCCCTAAAAACCGGCGCCCAGGCTGAACTGGAACATCTGCGTCTCGTCGTTCG
>NZ_JAQVGQ010000237.1 GCF_028696615.1 Immundisolibacter sp.
GCCGGCAAGCTCGCCGACATCGTGCTGTGGAAGCCGGCCTTCTTCGGCGCGAAGCCGGCGCTGATCCTCAAGGGCGGCGCCATCGCCGCCGCGCCCATGGGCGACCCCAACGCCTCCATCCCCACGCCGCAGCCGGTGCACTACCGGCCGATGTTCGGCGCGATGGGCCCGGCTATCGCGGCGACCAGCCTCACCTTCGTCTCGCAGGCCGCGCTCGCTGCCGGCGTGCCGCAGCGGCTGGGCCTGCGCCGCCGCGCCGTGGCCGTGAAAGGAACGCGCACCATCGGCAAGGCCGACATGGTGCTCAACGACTACGCGCCGGTGATGGAGGTGGACGCCCAGACCTACGAGGTGCGCGCCGACGGCGTGCTGCTGACCTGCGAGCCGGCGCAGGTGCTGCCGCTGGCGCAGCGGTATTTCTTGTTTTGAGGGTGGCGGCGCGTGACGGCGCCGGAGATGGGCACCGGCGGCGACGTCGCGGCGTAATTTCTCCCCCGACCCCCCGCGGACTGGCCCGCCGCTTGCTGTGATTGCGCCATGGAAACGTTCGACCGGCTCGATGCCGAAGCAGTGGGGGAGACCGATGCGACCGTGGCGCTCGCCTGGGAGCGACGCACTCGCAGCCGTCAGCGGGTTGTGCTGGCGGATGGCACCGCGCTGATGCTTGCGCTGCCGCGCGGCACGGTGCTGCGCAATGGCGACGTGCTGCGTAGCAACAGCGGTCGCCGGCTGCGCATTCTGGCGGCGCCGGAAACCGTGTCGACCGCGCATGCCGAGGATGGCGCCATGCTGCTGCGAGCCGCTTACCACCTCGGCAACCGGCACGTGGCGGTCGAGATCGGCGCCGGCTGGCTGCGCTACCTGCACGACCACGTGCTGGACGACATGTTGCGTGGGCTCGGCCTCACGGTGGCGGTCGAGCAGGCGTCCTTCGAGCCGGAGGCAGGCGCCTACGCGCCGGGACATGGGCATGGCCACGGCCACGCCTGACGCTCTGGCCGAGCTGCGCCTGCGTCAGCTCACCAGTGCCGCGCTACCCGTGGGCGCATTCGCCTATTCGCAGGGACTGGAGAGCGCCGTCGAGGCGGGTTGGGTGGGTGATCCGGCGCAAGCCGAGGCGTGGATCCGCGGCCAACTGCGCCACACCGCGACCACGCTGGAAGTGCCGCTGCTGGTACGCCTGGTGGCCGCATTCGGACACAGCGATCAGGCGGCGGCACTGCGCTGGTCCGGGCTGCTGCTTGCGATGCGCGACACGGCGGAACTGCGCGCGCAGGAGCGGGCGCTGGCGGGTGCCTGGGCGGTGCTGCTTGGCGAGCTTGGCGTGCCGGGTGCCGCCGCCTGGTCGGACTGCCCGCAGCGCACCGCGCTCGCGCTGTACGCCCTGGCGGTGGCGCATTACGGCATCGATGTCGACGCCGCCGCGCGCGCCTGGCTGTGGGCGTGGCTGGAGGCGCAGGTGAGCGCCGCCGTGCGCGCGGTGCCGCTTGGTCACGCCGCCGCGCAGCGCCTGCTTTACGCGTTGGCGGCGGACATTCCAACGGCCGCGGCGCGCGGGCTGACGTTGCCGGATGCCGACATTGCCGGCGCCGCACCGGCGCTGTCGATTGCCAGTTGCCGGCACGAGACGCAGTACAGCCGGCTGTTCAGGTCTTGAGGAGACGATCGAGATGGCGCATGACAGTTCGGCAGGACCGCTTCGGGTCGGCATCGGCGGTCCGGTCGGTTCCGGCAAGACGGCGCTAACCGAGGCGCTGTGCCGGGCGCTGCGCGAGCGCTACGCCATCGCCGTGGTCACCAACGACATCTACACCCGCGAGGATGCCGAGTTCCTCACCCGCGCCGGGGCACTGGCGCCGGAGCGCATCGTCGGTGTCGAGACGGGCGGCTGTCCGCATACGGCAATCCGCGAGGACGCTTCGCTCAACCTCGCCGCCGTGGCGGACCTGGCGCGGCGTTTCGCGCCGCTGGACGTAGTGTTCGTGGAGTCGGGGGGTGACAACCTGGCCGCCACCTTCAGCCCGGAGCTGTCGGACCTGACGCTGTACGTGATTGATGTCGCGGCCGGCGACAAGATTCCGCGCAAGGGCGGGCCGGGCATCACCCGCTCGGATCTCCTCATCATCAACAAGACGGATCTCGCGCCCCACGTCGGGGCGTCGCTGGAGGTCATGGACCGCGACGCGCGGCGCATGCGCGGCGAGCGGCCATTCGTGTTCACGTGCCTGAAGACCGGCGCCGGGCTGCAGGAGGTGATCGCCTTCATCGAGCGCGAGGGTGCGCTGGCGCCGTAACCGAGCCGCCGGTCGCGACGGCGTTGACGCGACGTCAGGGCAGGCTGACCGGCGCGGCCGGCGCCCAGCCCGGCTGGCGATGCTCCACCACCACGGTGGTGTAAATGCCGCCGCGGACCAGGAACTCCGCCGTCACGCGCATGAAGCGCGGCGCGGTGGCCGCCACCAGATCGTCGAGGATCTGGCCGGTCACGGCCTCGTGGAAGGCGCCCTGGTCGCGAAACGACCACAGATATAATTTCAGCGACTTCAGCTCCACGCAGGTTTGGTCGGGCACGTATTCCACATGCACGGTGGCGAAGTCGGGCTGCCCGGTCTTGGGACACAGGCAGGTGAACTCCGGGCAGCGCATGCGTACCGTGTAGTCGCGGTTCGGGTGCGGGTTGGCGAAGGTTTCCAGGGTGCCGCCGGCGGTAGCGTGGGGTTTTTTTGAGCGAACGGGGCGCGAGCTTGCCACGCGCTTCTCCAGGTGAGTTTCAGGGCCCACCATTATCGGATTGCGGCCCGCAGGGTCACAACGAGGCAGCATCCGGTCGGCCGTTGACGCGATGGCCGGCTGCGCCAACGGACCGTCCGCTTCGCGCGCCAAACCCAACAGCCCCGGCATGAAACTGAAGACCATCCGCCTGGCGGGCTTCAAGACTTTCGTCGACCCCACCACGCTGCAGTTGCGCGGTCCGCTGACCGGCGTGGTGGGGCCGAACGGCTGCGGCAAGTCGAACGTGGTGGACGCCGTGCGCTGGGTGCTCGGCGAGAGCTCGGCCCGGCAGCTGCGCGGCGATGCGCTGGCGGATGTCATCTTCAACGGGTCGAGCGCCCGCCAGCCGGTCGGCAAGGCGAGCGTCGAGCTGGTGTTCGACAACAGCGCCGGCACGCTCGGTGGTCCCTGGGCGGCCTACGCCGAGATCGCCGTGCGGCGTGAGCTGACGCGCGACGGCCAGTCGGTGTATTACCTCAACGGCAGCCGCTGCCGGCGACGGGACATCACCGACATCTTTCTCGGCACCGGGCTCGGGCCGCGTAGCTACGCCATCATCGAGCAGGGCATGATCGCGCGCCTGATCGAGGCGCGGCCGCAGGAACTGCGCGCCTTCATCGAGGAGGTGGCGGGCATCTCCCGCTACAAGGAGCGCCGCCAGGAGACCGCCGGGCGCATCCAGCACACGCGCGACAACATGGCGCGCCTGGACGACCTGCGCGACGAGCTCGGCAAGCGGCTCGCGGTGCTCGAGCGCCAGGCGCGCGCGGCGCAGACGTTTCGGGAACTGAAGGCCGCCGAGCGGCAGGCGCGTGCCCGGTTGCTCGGCTGTCGGCTGCGGGCGCTGGCGGCAGCCGCCGGCGCGCGGCGCGCGGCGCTCGATGGCGCAGTCACGGCGCAGGCGCAGGCGCAGGCCGCCGTGCACGCTGCCGAGGCGCAGGTGGAG
>NZ_JAQVGQ010000038.1 GCF_028696615.1 Immundisolibacter sp.
CTGAGCAGGAAAAACGCTACCCAGCCGCCCGTCAGGCGCCGCCAGACTGACCGCGGCAGCATCAGCTGCGCGCCGAGCAGGCGCTCGGTCAGCGGCCTGCGCCCTGCCAGACTGGCGGCAAAGGCAAGCGCAAACCCCCAGTTGATCAGGCTGGGCTTCCACATGATGAAGCGTTCGTCGCGCAGCGCGATGGTCAGCCCGCCGAGGCCCGCAAGCAGGGCCAGATTGAACCACTGCGTCCTGTCCACCGGCCGCCGGCCAAGGCGCAGCACCACGATCTGCAGCGCCGCCACCGCCACCGCGGCGCCGGTGGCCCAGTAGATGCCCGCCACTTTATAGGTGACGAAGAACACCGCGATGGGCAGGAAATCGAACAACAGCTTCACGTCGACCTACCTCGACTGAGTGTCGGAACGCTGCCTACGGCAGCACGGCGAGCGCATATCGGCCACCTCGCAGGCGACGCGACCGGCCCGATAACGCTACCATGCCAACCGCCGCCGCCAACATTCGCCGCCCATGCAGCGCCTTCACCTGCACCCGCAAAACCCGCAGCCGCGCCTGCTCGCCAAGGCCGCCGAGGCGCTCACCCGTGGCGCGCTGCTGGCCTGCCCGACCGACTGCAGCTACGTGCTGCTGTGCGAACCGACCGACAAGGCGGCGGTGGAGCGCATCCGCGCCCTGCGCGGCCTGGACGAGGATCACCCCTTCACGCTGCTGTGCCGCGACCTGTCGCAAGTGTCGACCTACGCCACGCTCGGCACCGCCGAACACCGCCTGCTGCGCGCCTGCACGCCGGGACCGTACACCTTCGTGCTGCCGGCCACGCGCGAGGTACCAAAACGCCTGCAGGACCGCCGTCGCAGCGTCGGCATCCGTATCAGCGACCACGCCGTACCGCTCGGTTTGCTGGCGCTGCGCGACACGCCGCTGCTGTCCAGCACGCTGCAATTGCCGGGCGAGGATTTTCCGCTGGTGGACCCGGATGACATCGCCGAACGTCTGGCCAAACGCATCGACCTGCTGCTCGACGCCGGTCCCGGCGACCACCAGGTCAGCACCGTGGTGACGTTCGACAATGGCGTGCCGCACGTGCTGCGGCTGGGCAAGGGCGATCCGGCGCGCCTTGGCGCCTGACCGGTTGGCAGCGTGCCTTCCAACGCCCACCAAAGCGCGCTCACACCCCGTAGAACTTGCGATACCAGTCCACGAAGCGGCGCACGCCCACCTCGACCGGCGTGGCTGGCCGGTAGCCGACGTCATGGACGAGATCGGCGATGTCGGCAGCGGTTTCCGGCACGTCCCCGGCCTGCATCGGCAGCAGGCGCTTGACGGCCTTGCGCCCAAGGCAGTCCTCGAGCACCTCGATGTAGCGCAGCAGTTCCACCGGGCGGTTGTTGCCGATGTTGTAGACGCGAAACGGCGCCGTGCTGGTGGCCGGATCGGGCCGCTCGCCGTCCCAGGTCGGATTGGGCGCCGCCACGCGCGCGGTGACGCGCAGCACGCCCTCGACGATATCGTCGATGTACGTGAAGTCACGCCGGTGGTGACCTGCGTTGAACACGTCGATCGGCTCGCCGGCCAGGATGGCGCGCGTGAACAGGAACAGCGCCATGTCCGGCCGGCCCCACGGCCCGTAGACGGTGAAGAACCGCAGCCCGCTCACCGGCAACTGGTACAGATGCGCGTAGCAGTGCGCCATCAGCTCGTTCGAGCGTTTGGTGGCCGCGTACAGACTCAGCGGATGGTCGGCCAGATCGTGCTCGGAAAACGGCAGCCGCGTGTTGGCGCCGTACACCGAGCTGCTGGAGGCATACACCAGGTGTTCGACCGCCGCGTGCCGACAGCCTTCCAGGATGTTCATGAAGCCGACCAGGTTCGAGTCGACGTAGGCGTGCGGGTGCGTTAGCGAATAACGCACCCCGGCCTGGGCGGCCAGGTGGATCACCCGCTGCGGACGCGCATCGGCGAACAGCCGCTCCACAGCCGGGCGGTCCTGCAGGCTGATGCGTGCCTCGGTGAAGTTCGCGTGCGGGGTCAGGCGGGCCAGGCGCGCCAGCTTGAGGTTCACGTCGTAGTAGTCGTTGACCTCGTCGAGGCCGATCACCTGGTGGCCCTGGGCCAGCAGGCGCTCGGCCACCGCAGCGCCGATGAAACCGGCGGTGCCGGTCACCAAGACGCGCATCGGCGGCAGGGTCCAGTCGTGGTCGTTCACAGCCGCTCGTCCACCTGATCGCGTGGCAGCACGCCTTTGACGTCGTACACCACCGCCTGCGGCGCCTTGAGCGCCTCGAGCGTCGCCCCCGCCAGCGTCGCGAACTGGCGGTGCGCCACCGCCAGCACGATGGCGCTGTAGGCGCCCGCTTCGGGCGCGGCGCACAGCTCGATGCCGTACTCGTGCCGACACACCGCCGCATCGGCCCAGGGATCGTGCACGTCCACCGTCATGCCCAGGTCCTCGAGTTCGCGCACCACGTCCACCACGCGCGTGTTGCGCACGTCCGGGCAGTTTTCCTTGAAGGTGATGCCGAGCACCAACGCCCGCGCGCCGGCCACCGGCAGGCGCCGGCGCACCAGCAGGCGCAGCACGCGCTCGGCCACGTAGCGGCCCATGCCGTCGTTGATGCGCCGCCCGGCGAGGATCACCTCCGGGTGGTAGCCGATTTCCTGCGCCTTGTGCGTGAGGTAATACGGATCGACGCCGATGCAGTGACCGCCGACCAGACCCGGCCGAAATGGCAGGAAGTTCCATTTGGTGCCGGCCGCCTCGAGCACCTCGCGAGTGTCGATGCCCAGACGGTTGAAGATCAGCGCCAGCTCGTTCACCAGCGCGATGTTGAGGTCGCGCTGGGTGTTTTCGATGACCTTGGCCGCCTCGGCGACGCGGATGCTGCTGGCGCGGTGAGTCTTGGTGATGGTGGCGTACAGCGCGTCGACGTAGTCGGCCGCCGCCGGCGTCGAACCCGCGGTGATCTTGGTCACCGTCTCGAGGCGATGTTCGCGGTCACCGGGATTGATCCGCTCGGGGCTGTAGCCGAGGAAAAAATCGCGGTTCAGCGTCAGGCCCGATTCGGCTTCCAGCACCGGCGCGCAGATTTCTTCGGTGGCACCGGGATAGACGGTCGATTCGTAGATCACCACTGCGCCCGGCTGAAGCACCCTCCCCACGGTGCGCGTGGCGGCCAGCAGCGGCCCGAAATCCGGCCGCTTGTGGGCGTCGACCGGGGTCGGCACGGTGACGATGAAGGTGTTGCAGGAGCGCAGGTCCGCCGAATCGTGGCTGAGACCTAGGGCAACGGCCCGCAGTGCGGTGGCGTCGACCTCACCGGTGCTGTCGTGACCGGCCCGCAGCGCTTCGATGCGCCGGCGGTCGATATCGAAACCGAGCGTCGGCAGGCGCGCCGCCAAGGCCACCGCCAGCGGCAAGCCGACGTAGCCCAGACCCAGCACGGCCACCCGCGCCCGATCCAAACCGGGCGGTCGGCTCACGTGCCCAGGCCGCCCGTGCGCGCCGGTCGCAGCGCGGCCGCCCGACGGCGGCGTGATGACAGTTCGCAACTGGTCGGGGTGAGAGGATTCGAACCTCCGGCCCCCGCCTCCCGAAGACGGTGCTCTACCAAGCTGAGCTACACCCCGATTGCGAAACTCGTTGCGCGGTCGTCATAGCGATAGCGACCGCGGCTTTCAGAAATCTCGGGAAACCGCAAACCGCGCCAGCCCCTCGAGGGCGGCTCGCGCCGGCGACTGCGGCAGACCGGCGAGCGCCGCTTCGGCGCGCTCGGCGTAAGTCTGCGCGAGCCCGGCAGTGTACGCGATGGCTCCCGTCGATTCAATCACCGCCAGCACCGCCGCAAAATCGGGCTCGCTGGCGCCGCCCAGCGCCTCGCGCAGCGTGGCCGCCTGCGCCGCGTCCGCCTGCTGCAGGGCATAGGCGAGCGGCAGGGTCGGGCTGCCCTCGGCCAGATCGTCGCCCAGGTTCTTACCGATACGCGCGGCATCGCCCCGGTAATCGAGCAGATCGTCGACCAGCTGGTAGGCGAGCCCGAAGTGCACGCCATACTCACCCAGCGCCTGCTGCGTGGCGGCGTCTCCGCCGGCCAGCAAGGCACCGCACCGCGCCGCCGCCTCGAACAGCGTGGCGGTCTTGCTGCGGGCGATGGCCAGGCACTGTTCGGGCGTGGCGTCGACGTTGCGCCGGTTCAGATATTGCAGCACCTCGCCCTCGGAAATCCGGTTGGTGGCCGATGCCAACACGTCCATGATCGCCGGCGAGCCGAGTTCCACCATCATCTGGAACGAGCGCGAGTACAGAAAATCACCCACCAACACGCTCAGACCGTTGCCGTAGCGGCTGTTGGCGGTCTGCCGGCCGCGCCGCAGGTCCGATTCGTCCACCACGTCGTCGTGCAGCAGCGTGGCGGTGTGAATGAATTCGACCACCGCCGCCAGCAGGCAGTGCTGCTCGCCCGTATAGCCGCAGGCGCGCGCCGCCAGCACTGCCATCACCGGCCTCAACCGCTTGCCGCCGCTGTGGATGATGTAACCGGACAGCTGATCGATGGTGGCCACGGTGGAGTGCAGACGCTGCTCGATCAGCGCATTCACGGCCGCCATGTCGGCGGCGGCCGGCGCCAGCAGCTCGGCCAGGGGATTGGCAGTCATGCACTTGGTTTGGCAAGGAATGGAACCGCCGGATGCTAGGTTTCACCGCTGGGGGTGTCAAGCCGTTTGACCCCTGCCGGCAGGCTGGACTAGACTTCGCACCCTTTTCGATCCATGTACCCGCCGGGCAAGATCGCCCGGACGGCACGTGTCTGTACGGGGAAATCCATGTTTGCGGTAATCGAAACCGGCGGCAAGCAGTACCGGGTAGCGCAGGGCCAGGTCCTGAAAGTTGAAAAGCTGGACGGCGCCGTCGGTGACACGCTCACCTTCGATCGCGTGCTGATGGTCGGCGCCGGCGCCGAGGTGAAGATCGGCCGGCCTTACGTCGAAGGCGCCACGGTCACCGCCGAGCTGCGGGCGCTGGGTCGTCACCCGAAGATCCGCATCGTCAAGTTCCGCCGGCGCAAGCACCATCAAAAGCAGATGGGCCACCGCCAGCATTACGCCGAGATCGCCATCACCGGCATCGGCGCGCCTTAAGGAGAACCCACCCATGGCACACAAAAAAGCCGCCGGCAGTTCCCGCAACGGCCGCGATTCCATCTCCAAGCGCTTGGGCGTGAAGCGTTTCGGCGGCGAGCACGTGCTGGCCGGCAACATCATCGTGCGCCAGCGCGGCACCGAGTTCCACCCCGGCGAAAATGTCGGCCTGGGACGCGACCACACCCTGTTCGCGACCGTCGAGGGCCATGTGCGCTTTCGCGTCGGCGGCCCCAAGAACCGGCGTATCGTCAGCGTCGAGCCGATCGCCTGAGCAGGCCCACCACCCGGCCGGCGCCTGAAGCCCCGCTCCGGCGGGGCTTTGCGTTTATAGCGTCAGATCACCATGCGATTCGTCGATGAAGCCACCATCACCGTTGCCGGCGGCAAAGGCGGCAACGGCTGCATGGCGTTCCGGCGCGAAAAATACATCCCGTTCGGCGGCCCGGATGGCGGCGACGGCGGCGACGGCGGCAGTGTTTATCTGGTCGCCGACGAGGGTCTGAACACGCTCAGCGACTTCCGCTACCAGCGCGAATTTCGCGCCGAGAGCGGCCAGCCCGGCGCCGGCAGCAACCGCACCGGTCGCGCCGGTGCCGACTGCGAAATCAGGGTACCGGTCGGCACGGTGGTGCGCGACGCCGACACAGGCGAGTTGATCGGTGATCTCACGCGCCACGGCGAGCGCCTGAAGGTGGCCGCCGGCGGCTTTCACGGCCTCGGCAACACCCGCTACAAGAGCAGTATCAACCGCGCGCCGCGGCAGACCAGCCCCGGCAAGCCGGGCGAACAGCGGCGCCTCGCGCTCGAGCTGCGCCTGCTGGCCGACGTCGGCCTGCTGGGCGCGCCCAACGCCGGCAAGTCGACCCTGCTGACGGCCGTTTCCGAGGCGCGCCCCAAGGTCGCCGACTACCCGTTCACCACGCTCAATCCGGAGCTCGGCGTGGTCGAGGTCGACCGTCTGCGCCGCTTCGTGATGGCGGACGTCCCGGGCCTGATCGAGGGCTCGGCTGCCGGCGCCGGCCTCGGCACGCAGTTCCTGCGCCATTTGTCGCGCACGCGCCTGCTGCTGCACGTGCTCGATTTGGCGCCGGCCGACCCGGCCAGCAAGCCGGCCGACGAGGCGCGCAAGATCGTCGCCGAACTCGAGGCCTTCGATCCCGCGCTGGCCGCCCTGCCGCGCTGGCTGGTGCTGAACAAGGCTGACCTGTTGCCGCCCGACGAAGCCGCCGCGCGGGCAGCGCAAATCGCCCGCGAGCTCGACTGGACGGGACCGCTGTTCGTCATCTCGGCCGCCACCGGACAGGGCTGTCGGGCGCTGTGCGAGGCGGTCATGCGCCACCTGGATCAGACGTCGCCCGCATGAGCCGCGCCTCGTTCGCCGGCAGTGGGCGCTGGGTGGTCAAGATCGGCAGCGCACTGCTGACCGCCGGCGGCACCGCCCTCGACGTGCCAGCCATGGCGTCGTGGGTGGCCCAGCTGGTGCACCTGCGCGCACAGGGCCGGCAAGTGGTGGTGGTGTCATCCGGGGCGGTGGCCGAGGGCATGCGTCGGCTCGGTTGGCAGCGGCGGCCGGACGCCATCCACGACCTGCAGGCCGCCGCCGCGGTCGGCCAGATGGGCCTGGTGCAGGCCTGGGAGAGCTGTTTTCAGGCGCACGGCGTGCACACCGCGCAGGTGCTGTTGACGCACGACGATCTGGCCGACCGCCGCCGCTACCTGAACGCGCGCAGCACCCTGCGCACGCTGCTCGACCTGGGCGTGGTGCCGATCATCAACGAAAACGACACCGTGGCCTTCGACGAGCTGCGCTTCGGCGACAACGACACCCTCGGCGGCCTGGTGGCGAACCTGATCGAGGCCAAGCTGTTGGTGCTGCTGACCGACCGCGACGCCATGTACACGGCCGATCCGGCCATCGATGCCGGCGCGCAGCGCCTGGCGACGGCGCGCGCCGCCGATCCGGCGCTCGACGCCATGGCCGGCGGCGGCGGCCGGCTCGGCCGCGGCGGCATGCAGACCAAGCTGCGGGCGGCGCGCCTGGCGGCGCGCTCTGGCGCCGCCACTTGGATCGTCGGCGGCAACATCGATCGGGTGTTGGAAAAACTCGCCGCCGGCGCCGACATCGGCACCCTGCTGCTGCCCGAGCAGGAACCGCTGCAAGCGCGCAAGCTGTGGCTGGCCGGCAATCTGCACGTGCGCGGCCGACTGCACATCGATGCCGGCGCCGAGCAGGTGCTGCGCCAGGCCGGGCGCAGCCTGCTGGCGGTGGGCGTGACTGCGGTCGACGGCGATTTCCGGCGCGGCGATCCGGTCGCCTGCGTCACCGCCGACGGGCGCGAGATCGCGCGCGGGCTGTGCAACTACAGCGCCGAGGAGACGCGGCGCATCATGGGTCTGCCCAGCAGCCGCTTTGCCGAGGTGCTCGGCTACGTCGACGAGGCGGAGCTGATCCACCGCGACAACCTGGTGCTGCTGTGAGGCGGCACGCCAGCCAAACAGAAAAAGCCCGGAACGGGCTTTTTCTGTGCGTTAGGGAACCGTTGATTTATTCAGCGTTTCCCTCCGGGGCCGGATACCCCGGCATGCATCGATGCCGTAAGGCGTTGATGCATGGAGCGCAGCGCAGGCGTGACCGTTGCTGCAGGGAGCTGAAAAACTCCAAGGATGGATTTTTTCAGCACGTCCTTAGCGACGCGCGCGCCGTGCTGGCGCGCACCGTCTCAGGCCGCCTGACGCAGGGCGTGGATGCGCTTGTTCAGGCGGCTTTTGTGCCGCGCGGCCTTGTTTTTGTGAATCAGGCCACGAGCGGCCATGCGGTCCAGCAGCGGCACGGCGGCGCGGTAACTCGCGCTGGCGGTGTCGGCATCGCCGGCACGGATAGCGGCCAGCACGCGCTTGACGGCGGTACGCAGCATGGAGCGGCGGCTGGCGTTGTGGGCGCGGCGATCGTCGTTCTGACGGGCGCGCTTGATGGCTTGCGGGCTGTTGGCCACGGCGAAATCCCTGCGTCGAAAACCAGAAAAAGGCCGGGAACTATGCGCATCGGCGCTCGTCTTGTCAAGCCAAGAACGCCGAGGTGGCGCACTTGAGTATGCTGCGCTCCGCCGCCTCGGTGGGCGTGGCTACCATGACTTCGCGCGTACTGGGCTACCTGCGCGACACGGTGATTGCCACCAGCTTCGGCGCCGGTGCGGCCGCCGATGCGTTTTTCGTGGCGTTCCGTATACCGAACTTCCTGCGCCGGCTGTTCGCCGAGGGCGCATTCTCGCAGGCCTTCGTACCGGTGCTGTCCGAGTACCGCGCACGGCGCCAGCCGGCCGACGTGCGCGACCTGGTCAGCCATACGCTGGGCACGCTCGGCGCCGTGCTGCTGCTGGTGACGGCGCTGGCGGTCGCCGCGGCGCCGCTGCTGGTGTGGCTGCTGGCGCCCGGCTTCGGCAACGATGCGCAGCGCGCCGAGCTCACCACCTCGCTGCTGCGAATAACGTTCTGGTATTTGCCGCTGGTGTCGCTGGCGGCGGCGGTCGGCGGCGTGCTCAACACCTTTGGCCGTTACTTCGCGCCGGCGCTGACACCGCTGTTCCTGAATCTGGCGATGATCGCCACCGCCGTATGGCTGGCGCCGCACCTGCAGGTGCCGGTGCTGGCGCTGGCCATAGGGGTGGTCATCGGCGGCCTCGCGCAGCTGCTATGGCAACTGCCGACGCTGGCCGCCACCGGCAATCTGGTGCGCCCGCGGCTGGGCTTTTCGCACCCGGGCGTGCGGCGCATCCTGAAATTGATGGGGCCCGGCGTGTTCGGCTCGTCGGTGGCGCAGGTCAATCTCATGTTCGACACCGTGGTGGCGTCGTTTCTGGCTACCGGCAGCGTGTCGTGGCTGTATTACGCCGACCGCCTGATGGAGTTCCCGCTCGGCGTGCTGGCCATCGCGTTCGCCACCGTGATCCTGCCGCGCCTGTCGAGCCAGCATGCCGGCGGCGACGGCGCCGCCTTCTCACGCACGCTCGACTGGGGCCTGCGCTGGGTGCTGCTGGTGGGTGCGCCGGCCGCCGCGGCACTCGGCGTGCTGGCCGGACCATTGCTCGGCACGCTGTTCAGTTATGGCGCCTTCGACGCCCGTTCGGTGCTCATGGCACGCCAGGCGCTGTGGGCGTTTGCGCCGGGTCTGCTGGCGTTCATGGCCATCAAGGTGCTGGCACCCGGCTACTACGCGCGCCAGGACACGCGCAGCCCGGTGCGTATCGGCGTGCTGGCCATGCTGGCCAACATGGGCATCACGCTGATTTTGGTCTGGCCGCTCGAGCACGCGGGCCTGGCGGCCTCCACCAGCTTGGCGGCCTACCTCAACGCGCTATTATTGCTGCGCGGTCTGATGCGCTGCGGCGCCTATCGGCCGCAGCCCGGCTGGATGGCGTTCCTGCTGCGCGTGACGGCGGCCACTGCGGTCATGAGCCTGCTGCTGTGGCTGGGCACGGGATCGCTCGATGCCTGGCTGGCGCTTGGCGCCAGCGGTCGTCTGCTGCATCTGGCGCTGTGGGTGGTGGCCGGCGCCGCGAGCTATGGCGCCGCGCTGTTGCTGCTGCGCCTGCCGCTGGCGGCGCTTCGCCACCCGTGATGGCCCGCCCAGACGCTGCGCCATGCCGCTGCCGCGCACCTTGCCCACTGACCCTCCGAGCGCACGACGACACGCCGCGTGGACAAAGATTTTCTTCGCATCGGATCGCCCGAGGAGCCGCGCGTGTTCAGCCTGGCCGAGGCACAGGCGCTGTTCGTGCTGGTGCGGGACATCACCCACCGCGCCGCCGAGGCGCTGGCGCCGGTGCAGCGACAGCTGAAGGTGCTGCCACGCGGCACGCCGCAGCTCGCCGCGGCCGAGGAACACTACCAGACCATCGTCAGCGCCTGGGTCAACAAAATGCGCCGCCTGGGCCTGGTGGTGAAGGGGCTATGGCTGGTCGATTTCGACACCGGCGACGGCTATTTGTGCTGGAAATATCCGGAGCTGAAGCTCGGCCACTACCACGGCTACGACGAGGGCTTCGCCGGGCGGCGACCGCTGGCCGAGGTGCTGGAAACGCTCGATCCCGACTGGGCGCGCTACTGAGCCGCGCCACCTGCAACCTTCGCACTGTGGACCTTGGCGTGGAACTGATCCGCGGCCTGCACAATTTGCGCCCCCGCCACCGCGGCTGCGTGGCGAGCATCGGCAACTTCGATGGTGTTCATCTTGGCCATCAGGCCATCGTGGCGCGCCTTCGCCAGCACGCCGCGGCACTCGGGGTGCCTGCGCGGGTGGTGCTGTTCGAGCCGCAGCCGGTGGAGTTTTTCCGCCCGCAGGCCGCCGAACCGCGCCTGATGCGCCTGCGCGAGAAGCTGGTGGCGCTGGCGGCGCTCGGCGTGGATGGGGTGCTGTGCCTGCGCTTCGATCGGCGCCTGGCCGACATGCCGCGCGAGGACTTCGTCCAGCGCTTGCTGGTGCACGGACTAGGTGTGCGGCAGGTGGTGGTCGGGCCCGACTTTCGTTTCGGCCATCGGCGCCTGGGTGATCTCGACTATCTGGCGTCGGCCGGCGCCGACGCCGGCTTTGGCGTGGATGTGGTGCCGCCGCTGTTGCTGGACGGTGAGCGCGTCAGCAGCACCGCCGTGCGCCAGCGCCTGGCGGGCGGCGATCTCGACGGCGCGGCGCGCCTGCTGGGGCGGCCTTACACGCTGCTCGGGCGCGTCAGCCACGGCGATGCCCGCGGGCGAACGATTGGTTTTCCCACGCTGAACCTGCCACTGCACCGTCGGGCGGTGTGCCTGCGCGGCGTGTTCGCAGTGCGCGTGGCGGGGCTCGGCCCGAGCCCGCTGCCGGCGGTCGCCAACCTCGGCTGGCGGCCGACCGTGAACGGCACCTACCCGCTGCTGGAAGTGCACGTGCTCGATTTCAGCGGGCAGGTTTACGGCCGCCAGGTGCAGGTGGAGTTCGTGCGGCGCCTGCGCGATGAACGGCGCTTCGACAGCCTGGACGCGCTGCGCCGGCAGATCGACGACGACGTGCGCGCCGCCCGCGCCGTGTTTGCCCAATCCCGAGACTAGCCCCGATGGCCGACTACAAAGCGACGCTCAACCTGCCGCAGACCGACTTCCCGATGCGCGGCAACCTGCCGCAACGCGAGCCGCAGATGCTCGTCCGCTGGCAGCAGCTGGACATCTATGCGCGCCTGCGCCGCGAGCGCGCCGGCCGGCCGCGGCGCGTGCTGCATGACGGCCCGCCCTACGCCAACGGCGATATCCACATCGGCCACGCCGTCAACAAGATTCTGAAGGACATCATCGTCAAGGTCTGGACGCTCGATGGCGCCGATGCGCCCTACGTGCCGGGCTGGGATTGCCACGGCCTGCCGATCGAGCACGTGGTGGAAAAAAAACTCGGCAAGCCGGGCGACAAGGTGAGCGCCAATGAGTTCCGCGCTGCCTGCCGCGAGTACGCGCAAAAGCAGGTGGCCGGCCAGAGCGCCGACTTCGTACGTTTGGGCGTCATCGGCGACTGGGACGATCCGTACCTGACCATGGCGCCGCAGACCGAGGCCGACATCCTGCGCGCGCTCGGCCGCATCATCGCCGGCGGCTACGTCTACAAGGGCGAGCGGCCGGTGCACTGGTGTCTGGACTGCCGCTCGGCGCTGGCCGAGGCGGAAGTCGACTACCAAGACAAAACTTCGCCGGCCATCGACGTGCGCTTTGCGGTCGTGGATCGCCAGCCGGCGCTCGCCGCCTTCGGCGTGCAGGACGACGGTCGGCCTCTGAGCCTGCCGATCTGGACTACCACGCCGTGGACGCTGCCGGCCAACCAGGCCGTCGCCCTCAACGCCGCCATCGAGTATGGTCTGTACGACACCGGCACCGAGCGGCTGATCCTGGCGGTCGAGCTGGCGAACTCGGCCTTGCAGCGCTACGACCTCGCCGGCGCGCGCGAACTGGGCCGCTGCACCGGCAAGGCGCTCGAGGGCGTGCGGCTGCGTCATCCCTTCCTCGACCTCGACGTGCCGGTCATCCTCGGCGATCACGTCACCACCGAGGCCGGCACCGGCGCCGTGCACACCGCACCCGGCCACGGCGCCGACGACTTCGCCGTCGGCAAGGTCTACGGCCTCGAGGTCTACAACCCGGTCGGCAGCGACGGCCGCTTCCTGCCAGGCACACCGCACGTCGAAGGCCTGCAGGTGTTCGCCGCCAACAAGGTCATCATCGAACTGCTACGCCAGCGCCACGCGCTGCTCGCCGACCGGCCGCTCGAGCACAGCTACCCGCACTGCTGGCGCCACAAGACGCCGACCATCACGCGCACCACGCCGCAGTGGTTCATCTCGATGGACCACGCGGGTCTGCGCGGCAAGGCGCTGGCGGCTATCGCCGACACCACCTGGACGCCGGCCTGGGGCGAGGCACGCATCCACGGCATGATCCAGAACCGCCCCGACTGGTGCATCTCGCGCCAGCGCGTATGGGGCGTGCCGATCGCGCTGTTCGTTCACCGCATCACGGGGGCGCTGCATCCACGCACGGCGGAGCTGATCGAAGCGGTCGCCCGGCGCATCGAGCAGCGCGGCATCGAGGCTTGGTTCGAGCTCGATCCGGCCGAGCTGCTGGGCGCCGAGTCGGCCGATTACGAGAAGGTGCCGGACATCCTCGATGTGTGGTTCGACTCCGGCGTCACGCACTCGAGCGTGCTCGAACGCCGCCCGGAGCTCGGCTTTCCGGCCGATCTGTACCTGGAAGGCTCCGACCAGCACCGCGGCTGGTTCCATTCCTCGCTGCTGACGTCGGTCGCTCTGCACGGCCGCGCGCCCTACCGCGGCGTGCTGACGCACGGCTTCACGGTGGATGGCGCCGGCAAGAAGATGTCGAAGTCGGCCGGCAACGTGATCGCGCCGCAGAAGGTCATCGGCCAGCTCGGCGCCGACGTGCTGCGCCTGTGGGTGGCGAGCACCGACTACAGCGCCGAGATGTCGATCTCCGACGAGATCCTCGCCCGCACGGCGGACGCGTACCGGCGCCTGCGCAACACCGCGCGCTTCCTGCTGGCCAATCTGGCCGGCTTCGACCCGGCCACGAACGCGCTGCCGGCGGACGCACTGATCGCGCTCGACCGCTGGCTGCTGCGCCGCGCCGCCGCGCTCGACGCCGAGCTGCGGGCCGACTACGCCGCCTACCAGTTCCACGAAGTCAGCCGCAAGGTGCACCACTTCTGCGCGGTGGATCTTGGCGCGTTTTATCTGGACGTGATCAAGGACCGCCAGTACACCGGCAAGGCCGACGGCCTGCCGCGGCGCTCCGCGCAGACGGCGATGTACCACGTGCTCGAGCTGCTGGTGCGCTGGCTCGCGCCCATGCTGAGTTTCACGGCCGAAGAAATCTGGAACCATATGCCGGGCGCCCGCGCCGACAGCGTGCTGCTGGCTCAGTGGTATCCGCTGCCGAAGCTGGCGGATGACGACGCCGATCACCTCACGCCTGCCGACTGGGAGCGCGTGCGCGCCATCCGCGACGCGGTCAACCGTCGGCTCGAGCGCCTGCGTGTGGCCGGCGCCATCGGCTCGTCGCTGGATGCCGAGGTCGATCTGTATGTCGATCCCAGCGACGAGACGGTGCTCGGCAAGCTCGGCGACGAGTTGCGCTTCGTGCTGATCTGCTCTTACGCCCGCGTACACCCGGCCGCCGCGCGGCCGAGCGAGGCCGCCCAGGATGCCGGCCTGTGGATCGCCACTCGCGCCAGCGAGCACCCGAAGTGCGTGCGCTGCTGGCACCACCGCGCCGATGTCGGGGCTCATCCCGACCATCCGGAGCTGTGCGGGCGCTGCGTGCAAAACGTCGCCGGCCCGGGCGAGCAGCGGGCGTGGGCATGATGCGCGGGCGGCTCGGGCTCGCCGCGCTCGTGGTGGTGCTGGATCAGGCCAGCAAATTCGCGGTGCTGCGGGGCCTCCAGCCTTACCAACAGATTCCGCTGCTGCCGGGCTTCAACCTCACGCTGGTATTCAATCGCGGCGCCTCGTTCAGCTTACTGGCCGACGCCGGCGGCTGGCAGCGCTGGCTATTCGCCGGGCTCGCCGTCCTGGCCGGCGCCGCCATCGTGCTGCTGCTGCGCCGCACACCGCCCGCCGACCGCTGCAACGGCTACGGCCTGGCCCTGGTGCTGGGCGGCGCCATCGGCAACCTCATCGACAGAATCTGGCTGGGGCAGGTCATCGACTTCCTCGATCTCTACTACGGCGCCTGGCACTGGCCGGCCTTCAATCTCGCCGACAGCGCCATCACGGTCGGCGCCGCCCTGCTACTGCTGGGCATGACTCGCCCGGCCGCGCCGCGCAAAGCCGTGCCGCGCTGAGAGAGCCCGCTCGCAACTATTCAGCGGGCTGTTGAAAAAGGACAGTCCTGCCCTTTTTCAACTCGCCGCGCCCGGCATTTGTCCGGCCGCGGCTCCGACAAATCAAATACCTGCGTATTTGATTTGCGCGAGGCATCCCTGTCTGGCGGGCGCAGGCCGTTTTTCAACGGCCTGTTAGACCGGGAACACCCGCCCGCACCGCCGACGGCGACTCCAACAGAACGTCCCACGTGCCCCACGGACGCAAAAAAGCCGGGATTTACCCGGCTTTTTCGCCTGTCCCGGCGACCCGCCGATCTACGCGGGCTCGCCCTCGCCCCGAACCGGCCGATCCACCAGCTCGACGTACGCCATCGGCGCCGCGTCACCCGGCCGGAAACCACACTTCAGGATGCGCAGATAGCCACCCGGGCGCGCCGCATAGCGCGGGCCGAGCTCACCGAACAGCTTCGCCACGGCGGCCTTGTCGCGCACCCGGGCGAATACCAGCCGCCGATTGGCCACCGAATCCACCTTGGCGCGCGTGATCAGCGGCTCCACCACCCGCCGCAGCTCCTTGGCTTTCGGCAACGTGGTGCGGATCAATTCCTCCTGCACCAGCGCGGCGGTCATGTTCTTGAACAGCGCCGCCCGATGGCTGCTGTTGCGGCCGAGTTTGCGGCCGATCTTTCTGTGTCGCATGTCTTAAAAACCTCGTCACGCTCTACGCAGGCTCGTCAGGAGGAAATCATCTCGGTCGGACGCGGCAGGTTGGGCGGCGGCCAGTTCTCCAGCCGCATACCCAACGACAAGCCGTGCCGCGCCAGGATTTCCTTGATCTCGTTCAACGATTTCTTGCCAAGATTCGGCGTGCGCAGCAAATCCGCCTCGGTACGCTGAATCAAATCGCCGATGAAATGGATGTTCTCGGCCTTCAGGCAATTGGCCGAGCGCACCGTCAGCTCGAGTTCCTCGACCGGCTGGATGAGGATCGGGTCGATATCGCCCACCGCCTCGCGCGCACGCCCGGCCAGGCCGCCGCCCTGTAGGTCGACGAACACCGCAAACTGCTCGTACAAAATCGCCGCCGCCCGACGGATGGCCTCTTCGGGGTCGATGGTGCCATTCGACTCGATGTCGATGATCAGCTTGTCGAGGTCGGTGCGCTGCTCGACGCGCGCCGCCTCCACGCTGTAGCTGACCTGCCGCACCGGACTGAACAGCGCGTCCAGTCGCAGTGTACCGATGGACGGCACCTCTTCGCCCTCTTCCGCCACCGCCGCCGGCTGATAGCCGCGCCCGACACGCACGGTGAGCGTCATGTCGAGCTTACCGGACGCCATCAGCGTCGCCAGGTACAGATCCTTGTTGATGATCTCTACGTCGTGGCCGACCTCGATGTCGCCAGCGGTCACCACGCCCGGACCCCGCTTCGACAGCCGCACCACCGCTTGGTCACGCCCGGACAAACGCACCGCGACGCCTTTGAGGTTCAGCAACAGCTCGATCACGTCCTCCTGCATGCCCTCGAGTGTCGTGAACTCGTGCACCGCGCCCTCGATCTGCACCTCGGTGATCGCGGCGCCGGGCAGCGACGACAGCATCACCCGCCGCAACGCGTTACCCAGCGTGTGCCCGAAACCGCGCTCGAGCGGCTCCAGGGTGACCTTGGAGTGCGTGGCCGACAGACGCTCGACC
>NZ_JAQVGQ010000238.1 GCF_028696615.1 Immundisolibacter sp.
AGGCGCTGATCCCGCCCTGGCCGTCGGTCGCGGCCGGCGCGCTGCGTTCGCGCATGCTGGCCGACGCGGGCATTGATCTCGCCGCCTTCGCGCGCGGCGAGGTGGATCACCCCAGCCTGGGCACGCCGACCGCCCCCGGCCCATTCACCGTCACCGGCTTTCATTTGGCGCGTCGGCACGCCGATGGGCGCGTGGAATTGCTGATGGCGCCGCCGGCCGATCTGGTGGTGTTGGCGGCGGAGGGCGACCAGCCGTTCCGGGTGCAGCGCATGGCGCCGACCGCGCCCGCCGCCGGGCTCGCCAGCTCGGCCGAGTTGCCGCGGCTGCCGGTGCTGGCGCAGGCGGATCGGCACAAGCCGGCCGGCGGCTATTGGCTGACCGAAGCAGGTTTCGGGAAATATCTAGCTGGACGAGTGCCCGACGATGCCCAGATCGACTGGGTCAAATCGAACGCGCTGTGGCAGTTTGAGCATCGCGTCGGCGTCGGGCTGGACGCCGCGCAACGCCGCGCCAAGGATGGTCAGTTGTTCTCGATGCAGGCGGTGGCGATGCTCAAACGGGGTCACCGCCTGGACAGGCGCAACGAGAAAGAGCAGCCGGTGGGGTATGACGTGGGCTTTCTCGCCACCGTCAGCGGCGCCGAGCCGCCGACCTCCGGCCTCGTGCGCCTGGGCGGTGACGGCCGCGCCGCGGCGCTGCATCCGGTGAACGACTACCGGCTACCGGCGCCGGACTACGAGGCCATCGTCGCTGCCCGGCGTTGCCGGCTGCTGCTGACCAGCCCCGGCCTGTTCGCGGCCGGCTGGCTGCCCGCTGGCGCGAACCCTGACACCCGCCGCGCCGATGGCGCCATCCGCTTCGACCTGCACGGGGTTTCCGGCTGGCTCGTGTGCGCCGCCGTGCCGCGCGCCGAGGTGGTGTCGGGCTGGGACCTGGCGCGCTGGCTGCCCAAGGACGCGCTGCGCGCCGCGCCCGCCGGCAGCGTCTGGTGGCTCGAAGACCTCGACGCCCCGCCCGATGCGCTTCGCAAGCTTGCCGAAACCGGCCTGTGGCGCGAACCCTGCGACGATGCCACCCGGCGCGCCGAGGGCTTCAACCGTATTGCCATCGCAGCCTACTGATTCCAACGGAGTCCGCCATGTTTCAACAACAATCAGCCCTGTTCCTTTACGCGGTCAGTCCCGTCCACATGGGCGCCGGGCAGGCCATCGGCGTCATCGACAACCCGATCCAGCGCGAACGTCATACCGGCCACCCCTGCTTTGCCGGCTCCGGCATCAAAGGCGCGGTGCGCCACAGCTTCGAACAGCTCTGTCAGGGCACGCAGCAGGATCGGCCGATCAAGGACCTGATCAAGGTGCTGTTCGGCCCCGAATCCGGCAGCAGCGACCTGCACGCCGGCGCCCTCAGCTTTGGCGATGCCCAATTGGTGGCCCTGCCGGTGCGCAGCCTCAAAGGCGGCTATGTCTACGCAACCTGCCCGCAGGCGCTGGCGCGGGCGCAGCGATTACTGACATTGAGCGGCGCCGCGGCGAGCTGGCCGGCGTTCGCCGTCGAGCCGGACCACTGCCGGCTCGCCAATTCGCAGTTGACCGTCCAGCGGCAGGTAAACGGCAGGGCCGCTCAGGTATTGCATCTGGAAGCCTTCGAGTACACCGCCCAGGAGTCCGAGTGCGCCGCGGTGAAGACCATCGCCGCCGATCTCGCCGCCAAGGCGCTGCCGGCTGATCCCGCCTATGCGTTTTTCGCCGACAAGCTCAAGACCGATCTGGTGGTGCTGTCGGACACCGACTTCGGCTACTTCGCCGAGCACGCGATGCTGGTGGAACCACATGTGCGCATCGACGAGAACACCGGCACCGCCGCCGACGGCGGGCTGTTCTACACCGAGAACCTACCGCCGGAATCGCTGCTGATCGCGCCGCTCATGGCCAGCCAGACGCGCACGGGCAAGCAGGCCGATCAGGAGGACAGTGCCGCAGGCGTGATGGCCAAAATCAAGAACGTCATCGACGGCAAGCTGCTGCAACTCGGCGGCGACGCCACCACCGGCCGCGGCCTGGTGCTGGCCAAAGTGGTGGAGGGCTGAACATGGCGACACTCGAGCAACTGCGCGCACAGGATGCGTGGACGAAGGCGGCTGACGGCATCGCCCTGCACGGCAGGGATTACGTAAACGACGCCAAAGGCCTGCCGGCGCTGATCATGAATTCCGGCCTGATGCAGGTGATGGCCTACCTCGAAGACAAGGGCGGGCGTCATCACACCCTCGCCCAGCACCTGCGACTGTGGCTGCAAGGCCGCTTTCCGCAGCAATTCCCTAGCGCCGACTTCGCAGCCTTCATGCAGGCGCTGATGCAAGCGGCGCCCGCCGACTACCAGGCCATCACCGCCGAAGCCTTCGCCTGGCTCAAGTGGCTGCGGCAGATGGCGGCGGCGCGGCAGTCATGATGCCATCAGCGAAGGCTGATCAGCCGCTCATAGACGGTTCGCGGGCTCAGGATGGCCATCTCACCCAGTGTGCCCAGGCCGAGCAGCGCCTTATCGCCGGTCACGAACCAATGCGCGCCGGCATTCAGCGCGGCAGCCAGAATCCAGGCGTCGTCAGGGTCGGGCACGTCCGGCGCGGGTGCCTGCGCGGCCGGCACGATCTGGGCATAGCGAAGAAAGAACGAGTCGGTGCGTGCCAGCAGGGCTTGATCCACGCCCAGTTTGTCGCGCGCGACGCGGCGGAATTCGTCGAGCACGCGCTCGTCGAGCAGGAGGTCGATGCCGGACTCGATCAAGGCTTCGAGCAATTGCGCGCACAGGCCGGGCAGAAAACGGCCGCTCAGCCAGACGTTGGTATCGATGAAGACCTTCACGAGAAGTCGCGGAAAAAATCTTCGTCGGTCAGATACCCGGCGCGCTCGGCGTACGGCATCAGTTGCCGGCGGGTCTGGCGCAGCTCTTCGAGCGCCGCCTGCCGGCGCAGCATTTCACGCACCAGATCGCTCTTGGTGCGATGCGCGGCTTCCGCCAGGCGGTTCAGCTCAGCATCGAAATCATCGTCAATGCGGATGGTCAGTGTGGTCATGACAGCCTCCCGGGCTGAACAGAAAGTTCGTGTACGACAATGTAGCACAAAGGTGAATACATGAGCATTGCAGCCGTTCCGAGCTATCTACAGAAAGATGACCCCGAGTTTTACCTTTCGGCGCCACCTGGTCACCGCTTCCTGCTGTACTTCGCCGCATGGGGGGAGAACCAGGAAGAGAATCGGATCGATTGGCGCACGAATGATCGGGTGCCGAAGATGAAGCGCGAAGGCGGCGGTTTGGTCCAGGGGGGCTGGGATGATCTGTCGAATGATCAACACGCCTGTGCCATTGCAGCCTGCAAGACCCCTTCTTTTGATGAAGAGCGGCCGCGCCGAAGAAAACCCAAAACCGATCCAGGGCTTGCACCTTGGCGACCGCTGATACAGGCACTGCGCGACCGACAGACCCGCCTGTTCGAGACGGTAGCGGCCGTCGAAAGGCTGTGTCTGGACGCCAAGGCCACCGCGCCCTTCACCACGGGTCTTGGTAACGAGCATCCGCTGGAAAACGGCTTTGCCTTCCTGAACCCTTACGGTTTGCCCTATCTACCCGGCTCCGGCGTCAAGGGTGTGCTGCGCCAGGCGGCACGGGAGTTGACCAGCGGCGACTGGGGCGATGCGCACGGTT
>NZ_JAQVGQ010000039.1 GCF_028696615.1 Immundisolibacter sp.
CGGCGGCCTGGGCGCTGGCCAGCAGACCGGCACCGAACACGCCAGCCAGGCCGACCGCCCGCGCGGCCGCCTTCAGGGAATCGGGAACGTACTTCATGGTGAACACTCCTTGAGCTTGGGTGACAGGGCGTCGGATCGTCCGCTCGCGGCGCAGTGTGCGCCGCGAGCATGACGTTCGGGAGACGGCCGTTTTAGAACTTGGCCTCGACATCCACCTGCAGGGTGTTGACGGTGGCATCGTCGTGATTGAAGCGGCTGGCAAAATCCGACTCGGCCATGAAGTAAGTGGCGCCGACGGCGAAGTTCTTGCTGACGTCGTACTTGAGCTTCACCTTGTGTCCGCGCGAGCCGACATAGCCGGCCGCGAAATCCGAGTCGGTGAAACCGCCGACCACACCATTGCGCTGCACGTCGCGGTAGTTGTAGTCGATCGCGACGTCGAATAGGCGCGTCATGAAGCCCGCCAGCCAGGCCTGGTCCTGGTCCTCATCCACGCCGCGCGCGGCGCCGTTTTTCACGTACTGGCCATACACCGACAGCGGCAGCGGCAGGCCAATCACGTCGACCTGGCCGAAGGCCTCGTACAGGCGGAACTCGTCCGTGGTGTTGCCATTGGCGATCAGGAAACCGGAGCCCGACGGGCTGTCCTCGTCATTGTCGTAGGCATAGATGCTGCCACCCAAAGTGACCTTGAAGCTGTCGCCCGGGTAAAAGCGCGTGCCGATCTGCCCCGAGTACAGGCGCAGGTCGTGCTCGAACTCCACGCCCTCGCCGTCGACGTTGTCATCCAGCACGAAGTAGCCGGCGCTGCCGAACAGCTCGGTCATGCCCCATTTACGGCTGTAGGCGGCGGCGACACCCTCGGGATTGATGTCGCCGTCCCAGATCACATCACCCAAGGCCACCCACGGCTGCTTCATCTTGCCGCCGACCACCTTCAGGCCCGCCACCTGCAGCGGATGAAAGTCGATGTAGGCCAGGTCCAGCCAGACGTCCTTCTTGGTGAAGTAGTCGTCGAGATCCTGGTTGGTGGAGCGGGCATCCTTGCCGCCGCCGGAGGCGACCTGGATGGCGGCATCGACTTCGTCGTTGATTTTCGAGAAGGCGCCGACGCGCGCGCGAATGCGCTGACGGTCTTTGTCGCGTCCACCGTCGGACGGTTCGTCCTCGATGTGGATGTTCTCGTAGCGCACGCGCACGTCACCCTTGATCTGGGTGTTCATGGCCCAGGCCAGCTTCTGCTGCAGGGCGACCATGTCGTCGCTCTTGACGACTTTGGCGTCGGCGCGCTCGGCCGCCTGTTGTTCCTTGGCGAGATCACCGGACAGCTCGGCATGCTGGGCGGCGGTGATCGAGCCGTTGGCCAACAGCATGTCGAGCAGTTTCTGATCGACGGTGCCCGCGAAGGCCGGCGCCGCGGCCAGCAGCAGGCCGCCACACAGGCCGGCAGTTCGGGCGGTGATGCGAGGCATAGCGTTTTCTCCCTGCGTGTGGTGGGGTGGCGCTGTTGCCACCCCACGGGCAACCGCCGCTGCCGGGCGTCGCCGGCGGGCGGCCGCGGCGTGCGGCACCGTGCCGCGCGCTCAACGGGGCGGCAGTGTCACGATCGGGAGTTACAGAAACGTTACACAGAGGCGGCGTTTGTGACGGCGAGCGCCGGGCGGCGCGCGGCGCTCGCCGGAAACACGCAACTGAAGGCGCTGCCAACACCCACCTGGCTGCGGATGAGCAGTTCGGCGTCGTGCCGCGCCAGCGCGTGTTTGACGATGGCAAGGCCAAGGCCGGTACCGCCGCGGGCGCGTGAGCGGCTGGCATCGACGCGGTAGAACCGCTCGGACAGGCGCGGCAAATGTTCGGGCGCGATGCCCTCGCCATTGTCCTCGACCTCCAGCACCGGGCGGCCGTCGCGCAGCTGCCAGCGCACGGTAATGAGGGTGCCATCCGGGGTGTGCTGCACCGCATTGGCGACCAGGTTCGAGAAGGCACTGCGCAGCTCGGTCTCGTTGCCGCGCAGCCACAGCCGTGGATCGACCTCCAGCTCGACCCGATGTCGGCGGCCGCCGCTGAGCGCAATCGCCTCGTTGCGGATCTGCTGCAAGAGGTTCGGCACGTTGATGTCGCTCTCGGCGTGCGCACCGTCGCTCTCGAGCTGCGCCAGCATCAGCATGTCGTCGACGATGCGCTGCATGCGCAGCGTCTGCTGGGTCATCAGCTCCAACGGGCGGCGCCAGCGCGGCGGCAGCTCGTCCGCATCGGTGGCCAGGGTTTCCAGAAAGCCGTACACCACCGTCAGCGGCGTGCGCAGCTCGTGGGAGGCATTGGCGACGAAATCACGCCGCACCTGTTCCAGGCGCCGCGCCTGGGTGACGTCGCGCACCACCAGCAGGCGCCGGTGGGTGCCGATGTCGATGAGCCGGGCGTGCAGGATCAATCCGTCGCCCTGCGGCGCTTCGAACTCCACCCCGGCGACACGGTCGCCTTCGCCGCCCAAGTAGCGCGCAAAGATGGGATCGCGCACCACGTTGGTGATGCGCTGACCCAGATCGCGCGGCATGCGCAGGCCGAGCAGGCGCTGCGCGGCCTCGTTGCACCAATCGATGGCGCCGAACTCGCCGAGCGCCACGGCCGCATCGGGCAATGCGGCGCTGGCCTCCTCGAAACGCTGCACGATCTGCGCCAGCCGCCGGCGCGTCACGGTGGCCTCGCGCCGCGCCCGGTACAGGCGCTCGAACAGCTCGCCCCACAGGCCGATCGACTCGGGCGGGTCACCATCCCCGCGCAGACTGGCAGCCAGGCGCAGCACGTTGCGCACATGCCAGCCGGAATACGCCAGCAGACCCATGCCAGCGCCGATACCCGCATCGCCACCAACCCAGCCCAGCAACCACCCCGCGGCCAGCAGCCCGCCGCCGAGGACGGATTCGGCCACCGCTCCGCGAACCACTGCCGTTCAGTCTTTGGCCGACAGCCGGTAGCCGGCGCCGCGCACGGTCTGCACCAGCCGGTCCTTGCTGGCCGGCGCCAGCGCCTCGCGCAGGCGCCGCACGTGCACGTCCACGGTGCGCTCTTCTATGTAAACGTTGCGCCCCCACACCTGATCGATGAGCTGACTGCGGCTGTACACCCGCTCCGGGTGCGCCATCAGGAACTGCAGCAGGCGAAATTCGGTGGGGCCGACCTTGAGCTCCGTCTCGCCGGCCAGCACCCGGTGCCCGACCGGGTCCAGGCGCAGCCCGTCGACCTCCAGCTCCGCGCCGACCGCATGCGGCGAGGCACGGCGCAGCACCGCCTTGATGCGGGCGGCGAGCTCCCGCGGCGAGAACGGCTTGGTGATGTAGTCGTCGGCGCCGGCGTCGAGGCCGCTGACCACGTCCGCCTCCTGCGCACGGGCGGTCAACATGATCACCGGAATATCGCGCGTGCCCGCATCGCGTTTGAGCTCACGCGCGAACTCGATGCCGCTTTGGCCCGGCAGCATCCAGTCCAGCACCACCAGATCCGGGTTGCTGTCGGCCACCAGGCTGCGCGCCTGGCGCACGTCACCGGCCACCTCGCAGCGATAGCCGCTGTCGCTGAGGGCGAACGTCAGCATCTCGCAAATGGCCGGTTCGTCTTCGACGATGAGTATGCGTGTCGTCATGGGCAACCGCCTGTATTGGGTGCCGGTATTGGGCGACAGCTTTGTTGCAGTCGGGTGACAGACTGTAACAATCCGCCTTCCGGTGCCTCAGGCCAGATGCCGGCGCAGGAAGTCCAGGCTGCGCTGCCAGGCCAGCGCCGCCGAGGCGGCGTCGTAGCTGGCGCGCTGGTCGCAGTTGAAGCCGTGATCGGCCGGGTAGACGTACAGCTCGGTTTCTTTCAGGCAGGCGATGGCGGCGCGAATCTTGTCCACGTCCGTCATGGGAATGAAATGGTCCCGTTCGCCGAAATGGAACTGGATCGGGCAGGCGATGTTGCCGGCCTCGTCCAGGAAGTTGACGATGCCGCCGCCGTAGTAGGCGATCGCCGCGTCCGGCTTCAGGTTCGCCGCGCTGCGGTAGGCCAGCAGGCCGCCCATGCAGAAACCGAGCACCGCCACCTTGCCGCCGTGCGAGCGCAAGTCCTTGATGCAGGCATCGATGTCGGCCAGCGCCTTGGCATGGTCGAGCGCCTGCATGAGCTCGAAGCCGCGCTGGAAATCCGCCTCGCCGTAGCCGAGCTGCACGCCGGGCTCGCTGCGGTGGAACAGGTCCGGCGCCAGCGCGTTGAAGCCGGCAGCCGCCAGCCGATCGCACACCGAACGGATGTGGCTGTTGACGCCGAAAATCTCCTGGATGACCACCACGCTGCCGGCCGGCTGGCCGTTGGCGGTGGCCAGATAAGCCGAGAACGGCCCATCAACGCCTTGGATGGTGATGTCCTTGCCTGACATGAGCGTGCTCCTGTGAAGTGGATTGGGCGCGGCCCTGCCGGGCGGCGGCCAAAGAACGGTCGACCACCCTGGTCAGACGGCCGTGGCCGCGAAAAACTCGGGATACACGGCCTGCGCATCGAACACCGGCCCGTCCACGCACACCCGCGCCATGGCCGGACCGGACGCCGTCGCCAGCGGCACCACGCAGCCGGCGCAGCCGCCGACGCCGCAGGCCATATGCTCTTCCAGGCACAACTGCGCCGGCAAGCGGTAACGGGCCGCGAGCGCCGCGGCCGCGCGCAGCATGGGCGCGGGCCCGCAGGCGGCAATCTGCGTCTGGCCGAGCGCCGGCGCGTCGAGCGTCGCCAGATAGGCATCGGCCAAATCCGTGACATGCCCCTCGAAGCAGCCGGCAAAGCCCTGCCCGGACGCCAGGCGGCTCGGCACGCCCCAATCCTCGGCCAGCGGCAGCGCGGCGATGGTGCCGGCCGGCATGCCATCGACCAGCAGCGCGGAAGGCCTGGGCTGGAACGGGAACGCCACTTCCGAGCCCAGCAGCAGCAGCGGCGAAAACGCCGTGCGGCGCAGCGTCTGCGCCAGGAACAGCATCGGCGGCATGCCGACGCCGCCGCCGATGGCGAGCACGCGCGGGCGGGCGGGATCGGGCTCGAACGGCCGGCCGATGGGACCCAGCACACTGAGCGTGTCGCCGACGCGGCGCGTGCTCAGCAGGCGCGTGCCGACGCCGACCGCCTTGTAGAGCAGCTCGAGCTCGCCGCCGGGCGCGGCGCGCAGGATGGACAGCGGCCGGCGCAGCGGCAGCTGCGGCCCGCAGCGCAGGTGCACGAACTGCCCCGGCCGGGCGCGCGCGGCGATCTGCGGCGCCGCCAGACGCAACAGGAAATGCCCGCCCGGTAGCGCCTCGTTGGCGTCGACGCGCGCCTGCTCGAGCAGGATGCTGCCCACCTCGCCCGCTTCACCCGCCATCACCCGGCTCCTGCAATCGGTAAATCACCCGCCCACCGAGCAACGTGAGCCGCACCCGCCCGCGCAGCGCGCGACCCCACACCGGCGTGCAGGTGGCGGCGCTGTGCCAGGTGTCGGCGCCCACCGTCCAGGCGCGGTCCGGTTCCACCACACACACGTCGGCCAGCGCCCCCACGGCGAGGCGGCCGCCGCCGCCGAGCACCGCCGCCGGGCCGCAGGTGAGCGCGGCCAGTGCCCGCGCCAGCGGCACGCCGCCGCCGTGCGCCAGATCCAGCACCAGCGGCAGCAATGCCTCGAAGCCGGCCACGCCGGCCGCCGTGCGCGCGAATGGCTGGCGCTTGGCCTCGCCGTCGAATGGCCGGTGATCGGAGCAGACGGCATCCAGCGTGCCGTCGGCCAGCGCCTCGCGCAGCGCCGCCCGGTCGCCCGGCTCACGCAGCGGCGGGCGCAGGTGAAACGCCGGGTCGTAGGCGCCGATGTCGAGGTCGGTGTAGTGCAGATTCCATACCGGCGTCGCGGCCGTCACCGGCAGGCCGGCCGCTTTGGCGGCACGCAGCAGCGCCACACCGGCCGCGCTCGACAGGCCGTGCACATGGATGCGCGTGTCGCAGGTGGTGGCCAGCGCCAGCGCCTGCGACAGTGCCGCCACTTCGGCCGCCACCGGAATGCCGGTGAGGCCGAGCTGGGCCGCGACCGCGCCCTCGTGCATGCAGCCGCCGGCGGCGAGCTCGGCGTCCTCGGCATCGACCACCACGGTGAGGTCATGCCCGCGCGCGTACTCGAAGGCGCGGCGCAGCACTCGCGCGCCGATCGGCCGCCCGCCCTGGCCGACCAGCCGGCAGCCGGCGCGGCGCAGCAGGCCGAGCTCGGCGAGCTGCTCGCCGCCGAGCCCCGCCGTCAGTGCGCCGATCGGCGCAAGACGCACCAGACCCAACGCCGCCGCGCCGTCGCGCAAGCGGCCGACCACCGCCGGGTTGTCGAGCCCCGCATCGGCGCGCGGCGGCACCGCGAGCTGGGTGATGCCGCCGGCCGCCGCGGCCAGCAGCTCGCGCTGCGCCAAGGCATCCGGGCTGCCGACCTGGCCGGACAGGTCCACCAGCCCCGGCAGCACCCAGCAGCCGCGCACGTCGATGATGTCGCCCGCCGCGCCGTCCGGCGCGGCGCCAAGGCCGATGATGCGCCCGCCGTCGATGTGCACGTCGAGCACCGCGTCGAGCCGACCGGCAGGATCCAGGACGCGGCCGCCGCGCAGGGTCACGCGCGTGTGTTCAGCCATCGGCATCCGCCCCCCGGCCGACGGTCTGCGCCAGCACCGCCATGCGGATGGCGATGCCGTTGGTCACCTGCGGCAGGATCAGCGAGCGCCTGCCGTCGGCCACCGCGGACGCGATCTCCACGCCGCGGTTGATCGGCCCCGGGTGCATGACGAGCGCGTCCGGGTGCGCCGCCGCCAGCGCCCGTTCGGTGAGGCCGTACAGCTCGAAGTATTCGCGGTCGGACGGCACGAAGCCGCCGGCCATGCGCTCGCGTTGCAGGCGCAGCATCATCACCACGTCGACGCCGTCGAGCCCCTCGCGCGGGTCGTGGCAGACGCGCGCGCCGAGCGCCGAAAGGCGCTGCGGCACCAATGTGGCCGGTCCGACCAGGCGAATGTCCGTCACGCCGAGCAGGCGCAGGCCGACCAGCTGCGAGCGCGCCACGCGCGAGTGCAGCACGTCGCCGACGATGGCCACCTTAAGCCCGTCCAGGCCGCCGCGCTGCTGGCGGATGGTGTACAGATCCAGCAGCGCCTGGGTCGGGTGGGCGTGGCAGCCGTCGCCGGCGTTGACCACCGCTACCTGCGGCGCCACGTGCGCGGCCACCAAGTGCGCCGCGCCGCTGTCCGCGTGGCGCATGACGAAGGCGTCGGTCTGCATGGCCTGCAGGTTGGCGATGGTGTCGAGCAGGCTTTCGCCCTTGGCCGTGGACGAGGCCGGCACGTCCAGCGTCACCACGTCCGCCGACAGGCGCTTGGCGGCGATCTCGAACGTGGTGCGCGTGCGCGTCGAGGCCTCGAAGAACAGCAGCACCACGGTCTTGCCGCGCAGCAATGGCACGTTCTTGACCGCCCGCGTGCCGACCTCGACCAGCGAGTCGGCCAGCGTGAACAGGTCCTCCAGCGTGTCGCGCCGCAGGCCCTCCAGCGTCAGCAGATGCCGCAGGCGGCCCTGGCCGTCGTACTGGATGGCGCCCAGGCGCTCGCCGAGACCGGCCAGCGCGCTCATGCCACCTGCAGGCGCAGCGGATCGGGACCGCTCACGCGCAGCCGCTGCCCCGCGGGCACCTGCAGGCGCAGGCCGACCGCGTCCGCACACACCGGCAGCTCGCGCCCGCCGCGGTCGACCAGCACCGCCAGGCGCACGCAGGCCGGGCGGCCGAAGTCGAACAGCTCGCGCAGTGCCGCCTGCACGGTGCGCCCGGTGTGCAACACGTCGTCCACCAGCAGGATGTGCCGATCGTCGATGCTGGGCGGCAGCTGCGAGGGGCGCACCTGCCCCTTGAGACCACCCAGGCGCAGGTCGTCACGGTAAAAACCGGGGTCGAGGCTGGCCAGCGGCGCCGTCGCGTGCAGCCGCTCGTGCAGCCAGCGCGCCAGCCACACGCCGCCGGTCTCGATACCGACCAGCAGCGGATCGGGCAGCGCGAGCGCCGCGCAGTCCGCCGCCAGGCGCTCCAGCGCTGCGGCGAGTGCGCTATCAGTGACGCTGCTCGGCAAGCCAGGTCTCCACGATGACGGCGGCGGCCACGGCATCGCGCGTGCGGCGCACCGCCGCGTGGCGCCGGCCGTCGGCCAGCAGGCGCGCCTCGGCCTCGTGCGAGGACAGGCGCTCGTCGATCAGCGCCACCGGCAGGCCGCTGCGCGCGCCAAGCTCGGCGGCAAAGCGCCGCGCCGCAGAACTCACGGTGGTGTCGCTGCCGTCGGCAGCCAGCGGCAGGCCCACCACCAGCTGCGCCGGCCGCCACTCGGCGAGCACGGCGTCGATCTGGCCCCAGCCGGCGAGCTGCGGGTTCTGCAGCGTGGCCAGCGGCGTGGCGGTGCCGGTCAGCGTCTGTCCGCTGGCGACGCCGACGCGCTTTTGGCCGTAGTCGAAGCCGAGCACGATGCCGCTCACGCGTGGCCTGCGCGATGCGGCAGCAGGTCGAGGTCGACGCCGATCGACGCCGCCGCGGCGCGCCAACGCCGCTCCACCGGCAGTTCGAACAACACATCCAGGCGGGCGGGTGCAGTCAGCCAGGCGTTGTCGGCCAGCTCCTGTTCGAGCTGCCCGGCGCCCCAACCGGCGTAGCCCAAGCAGACCAGAAAATCATCCGGACCCTCGCCACGGGCGATGGCGGTCAGCAGGTCCAGCGAGCCGGTGAGGCCGATCTCGTCGGTCACCGGCAGGCTGGAATTCCACTGCCCGAGCGGGCGGTGCAGGATCAGGCAGGCATTCGGCTGCACCGGACCGCCGCCGTACACCGGCTGGCCGGCGATGACATCGCTGGCGGGCTGCAGGCCCACCTGCGCCAGCAGGTCGCCGAGCGTGACGGTGAGCGGCCGGTTCACGACCACGCCCAGCGCGCCGTGCTCGCCGTGCTCACAGATATAGGTGACGCTGTGGCGAAAGTTGTCGTCCGCCAGCGCCGGCATGGCGATCAGCAAATGGTGGCTGAGGTCCAGGAGTTCGGCCATGGCGGCATTCTAGCAGCGGCCCCGGGCCGCAAACCCCGGGCGCGCTCAGCGCTGGTGTAAGCCCAGGGCCCGCCACAGCGCCGCCGTCGGCTCGGCACGGTTCAGGGTGTAGAAGTGCAGGCCCGGCGCGCCGCCGTCGAGCAACCGCCGGCACAGCGCGAGCGTCACCTCGAAGCCGAACGCGCGCAGGCCGTCGAGGTCGTCGCCGAAGTCCTCCAACCGGCGCGCCAGCCAGCGCGGAATCTCCGCCCCGCAGGCGGCGGAGAAGCGCGCCAGCTGCGTGTAGTTGGTGATCGGCATCACGCCCGGCACGATCGGCACCGCGACGCCGGCCGCCTTGGCCGCGTCGCAGAAGTAGAAGTACGCGTCGGCGTTGAAAAAATACTGCGTGATGGCGCCATCCGCGCCGGCGCGCAGCTTGCGCACGAAGGCGTCGAGATCGGCGCGGGCGCCGCGCGCCTGCGGGTGCACCTCCGGGTAGGCCGCGACTTCGAGGTGAAACCAGTCGCCGGTCTCGCGGCGGATGAAGGCGACCAGATCACTCGCGTAGCGGAACTCACCCGGCGCATCGCCCATGCCGGACGGCAGATCGCCGCGCAGCGCCACCAGGCGGCGGATGCCGAGCGCGCGATACGCCTCCAGCAGCTCGCGAAGGCTGGCCGCGGTGGCGCCGATGCACGAGATGTGCGGCGCCACCGGCACGCCGCCATCTTTTTGCAAGGCGGCGACGGTGTCGAGCGTCAGATCACGCGTGCTGCCGCCTGCGCCGAAGGTGACCGACACATAGTCCGGCGCGAGCGCCAGCAGCGCGTGGCGCGCCTCGTCGAAGCGCGCAGCGGCCTCCTCGCTGCGCGGCGGGAAGAACTCGAAGCTGAAACTGCCGGCGCGGCTCACGGCACGCCTCAGTAGCGGTAGTGCTCGGGCTTGAACGGCCCGTCTTGCGAGAGTCCCAGGTATGCCGCCTGCTTGTCGGTCAGGCGCGTGAGCCTGGCGCCAATGCGCCCCAGATGCAGCGAGGCGACCTTCTCGTCCAGGTGCTTGGGCAGCACGTACACCTGCTTGCCGTAGCGCTCGCCGTGACCGAACAGCTCGATCTGCGCCAACACCTGGTTGGTGAAGGAATTCGACATCACGAAGCTCGGGTGCCCGGTGGCGCAGCCCAGGTTCACCAGCCGGCCCTCGGCCAGCAGGATCAGGCGCTTGCCGTCCGGGAAGATGACGTGATCGACCTGCGGCTTGATGTTCTCCCAGGTGTAGCGGCGCAGCGAGGCGACGTCGATCTCGGAATCGAAATGCCCGATATTGCACACGATGGCCTGGTTTTTCATGGCCGCCATGTGGTCGTGGGTGATCACGTCCACGTTGCCGGTGGCGGTGACGAAGATGTCGGCCAGCGGCGCGGCGTCTTCCATGGTCACCACGCGGTAGCCCTCCATGGCCGCCTGCAGCGCGCAGATGGGGTCGATCTCGGTCACCCAGACCGTGGCACCCAGGCCGCGCAGCGACTGCGCGCAGCCCTTGCCGACGTCGCCGTAGCCGGCCACCACGGCGATCTTGCCGGCGATCATCACATCCGTGGCGCGCTTGATGCCGTCCACCAGCGACTCGCGGCAGCCGTACAGGTTGTCGAACTTGCTCTTGGTGACCGAGTCGTTGACGTTGATGGCCGGGAACGGCAACCGGCCCTCGGCGGCCATCTGGTACAGGCGCTTGACGCCGGTGGTGGTCTCCTCCGTCACGCCGCGGATGCCGGCGAGCTGACGGCTGTACCAGGTCGGATCGACCGCCAGGCGCTCGCGGATGGCGGCGTAAAGGGCCACCTCTTCGTCGTTCTCGGGCTTGCCGATCACCGACGGGTCCTGCTCGGCGCGCGCGCCCAGGATCAGCAGCAGCGTGGCATCGCCGCCGTCGTCGAGAATCATGTTGGCGCCGCCCTCGAACTCGAAGATGCGGTGCGTGTAGGCCCAGTACTCGGCCAGCGTCTCGCCCTTGACGGCGAACACCGGCGTGCCGGCGGCGGCGATGGCCGCGGCGGCGTGGTCTTGCGTCGAGAAGATGTTGCACGACGCCCAGCGCACCTGCGCGCCCAGCGCCTGCAGGGTCTCGATCAGCACCGCGGTCTGGATGGTCATGTGCAGCGAGCCGGCGATGCGCGCGCCCGCGAGCGGTTGGCTGGCGGCGTACTCGGCGCGGATCGCCATCAGGCCCGGCATTTCGCTCTCGGCGATGGCGATTTCCTTGCGGCCCCAGTCGGCCAGACCGAGATCGGCGACCAGGCAGTCGTGCGGTTTTTGGATGGCGTTCACGCGGTCACTCCTCGTGGATTCGGGCGACCGGGCGGGGCGCTCAAGGTGCTCGCTGCCGCCGCGGTTGCAGGGGTGGCGAGCGCGGTTGGACGGCCTGAGCCTGGCGGGGAAACCCGTTGCAGCGCTCCTCAGGTGGCGGCGATTCTAGGGAAATGCGGAAAAAATTCCATCCATGGAATTATTTCCGCTCGCTGCGGCAAGCGCCGCGCCCGCGCAGCGCTCACTGAAATCCAGGGCTTACCCCAGGGCTTATCCATGAATCCTGGCCGTGGCTTCCTGCCCCGACCGAACCGCTGAAATCAAGTCGGCGGCCCACGAGCGACCTGCCGCGTCGCCCCACTTGACACTGTGCCGATATTGGCTTAACAAGCAATCCAAACGATCGATCAGCCAGCGACGGCTCAGGCATGCCGGGCGCTGCGGAATCGACAAGCTGCGACAGCGACCGTTTCACAAGGGAGGCGGGCATGAACAAACGCCTGGGCGCGCTGACGCTGGTAGGGCTGGCGCTGGCGATGCTGGCCGGCTGCGCCGACCGCAAGTCGACGCCGCTGCAACAGGCGCAGCCGGCCACCCCGCCAAGCGCCGTGGCCGGGGCCACCTATGTCGGGCAGGCGCAGTGCGAGACCTGCCACCGGCTCGAGACCAGCCATTTCATCCACACCACGCACTCGCGCCTGTTCGCCAGCAATCCGCGCAACGAACTCGAGGCGCGCGGCTGCGAATCCTGCCACGGCCCGGGCTCCGCCCACGCGCAAAACCCCAGTTCCAAGAACATCATCGCCTTCACGCGCGAAGGCGGCTTGCCACCGGCCGAGCAGAACAAAGCCTGCCTGCAGTGCCACACCGGCGGCGAGCGCATGTTCTGGCACGGCTCGGTGCACGAGATGCAGGACCTGGCCTGCAGCGACTGCCACAACCCGATGGCCAACGTGTCGGCGACGCGCCTGGAGCGCGGCAAGTCCATCAACGACACCTGTTTTTCCTGCCATCAGGACAAGCGCGCCGAGTTTCGCAAGCGCTCGCACATGCCGCTGCTCGAGGGCAAGCTGTCGTGCGTGGATTGCCACAACCCGCACGGCTCCACCACCGATCCGCTGCTGCGCGCCGACAGCGTCAACCAGCTGTGCTACCAGTGCCACGCCGAAAAGCGCGGGCCGTTCCTGTGGGAACACGCGCCGGTGCGCGAGAACTGCCTGAACTGCCACAACCCGCACGGCTCGAACCACGACAAGCTGCTGGTCACCGCGCGGCCGTTCCTGTGCCAGCAGTGCCACACCTCGGTGCGCCACCCGAACGACCTGCTGACCGGCGGCAACCTGGCCGACGGCAACGCCGCCTCGGTGCGCCTGATGTCGCGTGCCTGTCTGTCCTGCCACACCCAGATCCATGGCTCGAACCACCCCTCCGGGGTGCGCTTCCACCGTTGATGGGAGGTGTCCCATGTGCCGAACCGCCCGTTGCAACGACCGCCTGACGCTGCTGGCCGTCACCCTCGCGCTGGCTGCCGGCCCGGCGCTGGCCGGCGTAGCCTCGCAGGGCACGCCGGGCGGCAACGTGCTGAACCCGACCGGCGCCGACCTCACGCGCAAGGGCGACAAGGACCCCAAGGGCATGAGCTACTGGCGCGACACGCCACGCCACACGCCCAGCGGCATCCTGTATACGGTGCCTGATCGCGGCCCGACCTACACCGACATGGGCAACGGTTGGCAGCGCTATCTGGCGGTGGAGGCCGGCGGGCTGTTTCGCGACGGCGGCGGCGAGCCCGACGCCCGCTTCGGCGAGTATTTCGATTACGACGACGGCGCGTTCATCAATTCGCTGCGCCTGTCGCTGTGGAACCCGCAGCAGGGCCGGTATCTGGACGTCTCCGGCGGCGCGCTGGGGCGGGCCGATCAGTACTGGGCCGCGCAGGGCGGCCGTTACGGCGATTTTCGCGTCACTGCCCGCTACGACGGCATCCCGCACCAGTTCACGCGCGACGCGCACACGCTCTACCAGGGCGTCGGCAGCGGCCGGCTGACGCTGCCGCCGGGCCTCACGCCCGGCGACAACACCGAAAGCGCCATCGCCGCCGCGCTGGCACAAAGCGCGTCCGAGCTGCGCCTTGGCCTGCAGCGCAACACCGGCCGGCTGGACCTGGACCTGACGCCGTCCGACAAGCTCGCGCTGTTCGCCCGTTACAGCCTCGAAAAGCGTGACGGCACGCGGCCGTTCGGTGGCGGGTTTTTCTTTCCGCTGTCGCTGGGGCCGGCCGGCATGATCGGCGGCGTCAGCGAGACCGCCGAGCCGATCGACTACACCACGCACGATTTCTCGGCCGGACTCAAGTTCGCCGAGCGCGCCTACCAGCTCAACCTCACCTACACCGGCTCGCTGTTTCGCAACGACACCGACTCGCTCACCTTCGACAACCCGTTTCACCTGGGCAGCGTGCTGGAACCGCCGCCGCCCATCGGCGCCGGCGTGCCGGCCTTTGCGGTGCCGCAGGGGCGCTTCGCGCTGTCGCCGGACAACAGCTACCACAACCTGAAACTCGACTTCGCCCACACGCTGCCGCTGCAGGGGCAACTGACCTCGAGCGCCTCCTACAGCGTGATGCGCCAGGACGACGACCTGCTGCCGCCCACCGTCAACAGCGGCATGGGCGGCACCTTCATCGCGCCGGTGAATTTCGACCTGTGGAACACCACCGCGGCGCTGCCGCGCGACTCGGCCGACGCCGACATCCGCAACATCCAGGGCCAGCTCGGCATCAACCTGCGCCCGGCGCGGCGCCTGCGCGTGGGTGGCGAGCTCAAGTATTTCGAGCAGGACAACCGCACCCGCTATACCGCCTACAACCCGCAGACCGGCCAGTACGGCTACGTGGCGCTCGATGGTGCGATGGGCAACTCGGTGCCGGGCGAGATCGGCATCTGGGATCCGCTGTCGCCCGCCGCCTGGCACTACCGCAGCATCCCGTTTTCTTATCAGCGCTACAACGGCGACCTGTTCGCCGACTACCGGCTCACCGGCGCCAGCACGCTCGAGATGCGCTACGGGCGCGAGCGCTATGCGCGTGACGATCGCGAGTACGACGACACCGACGAGGACCGCTGGCGCCTGGCCTACGTGAACCGCGGCTTTGCCCGCGCCACGCTGCGCCTGTCGTACGAGTACGCGCGCCGGCGCGGCGACGGCTATGAGTTCAACCCCTACGAGGATTTCTACACCAGTTCCCTGCCTGGAGCGCTGGAGCCGATCTTCCCGCACACGCTGGCGCAGCTGCGCAAGTACGACCTGGCCGAACGCGATCAGCAGAAATTCAACGGCCGCCTGAATTTCATCCTGCGCGAAGGCATGGACCTGGCGCTGAGCGCCACCACCGAGGACAACGACTACGACGCCCGCTACGGCCTCGACGGCCGCCGCTACCGGCGCGCCAACGTGGAATGGAGCTGGCAGCCCCGGGCCACCGCCAATGTGTTCGCTTTCTACGGCTACGAGCGCGGCAAGAGCAAGCAGGCCAACATCAACGACGACCCGCTGACGCTGGGCACCAGCACCGACCCCAACGCCGGCGGCATCATCTACCCGCTCGGCAACGCCTGGTGGGAATACAGCCGGGAAACCAACCACCTGTTCGGCCTGGGGCTGAACTGGCAGCTCAGCCGCCGCGTGACCCTCGAGAGCAACTACACCTTCAGCTACGGCCGCGGCGAGACCGACACGCGCATGGCCAGTGCCGGCGCGCTGTCCACCCAGGAAGGCCCGGCACCGACCGACAACGCCTTCCCGGACCTGCACGACATCGAGCACTGGCTGGAGACCAGCGTCAAGTTCACCGTGAACGAGCGCACCGCGGTGCGCCTCTATCACCGCTATCAGGCGGTCAACATCAGCGACTGGCACTACCTTGGCCTCAGCAACGACCAGATCACCAACCGCGTGCTGTACCTCGACGACGGTCCCGAGGATTACGCCGCGCACCTGATCGGCGTGTTCGTGCAGTATCAGTTCTGATCCGGCGGCAGCGGCGCCGCTGTCGAGCCGGCGGCGTCCGGGAGGTACCCTTGCGGTTCCTGCAGCCGAAGCGAACCGCCCCGTGCCTGCCCGCTTGAACATCCGTTTCGTAGACAGTTTGCACGCCGTCCCGGCGGCGGCTTGGGACGCCCTCGAGACCAACGGCAACCCGTTCCTGCGCCACGCCTTTTTGCGGGCGCTGGAGGAAACCGGCTGCGTGGGCGGACGCTCCGGCTGGCATGGTCAGCACCTGCTGATCGAGCAGGACGGCCGGCTGCTGGCCGCCGCGCCCGTGTACGCCAAGGACCATTCCTACGGCGAGTACGTGTTCGACTGGGCCTGGGCCAACGCCTACCAGCGCGTCGGGCTGCGCTACTACCCCAAGCTGGTGGTGGCGGTGCCGTTCACGCCGGTGACCGGGCCGCGCCTGCTCATCGCGCCGGGGACGGATGGCGCCCAATTGCTGGCCATGGCCGGCCGGGCGCTGATCGAGCGCGCCCGGGCCCTGCGGGCATCCTCGGTGCACTGGCTGTTCACGCCCGATCGCCAAACCAACGCGCTGGAAGGCCCGACCTGGCTGCGCCGCAGCGGCTACCAGTTCCACTGGGAGAACCGCGGCTACGGCAGTTTCGACGATTACCTCGCCGCCCTCACCGCCGAGAAGCGCAAAAAGGTGCGCCGCGAGCGCCGGCAGGTGGCCGAGGCCGGCATCGCGCTGCGCGTGGTGCCGGG
>NZ_JAQVGQ010000239.1 GCF_028696615.1 Immundisolibacter sp.
CACCTGCCCGCCCGGCAGGCCGCCGAAATAGCGCCGCGCCAGCGAGAACACCCGCGCCGGGTCGACGTCGCCGACCACCACCAGCGTGGCGTTGCTGGGCTGGTACCAGCGCCGGTACCAGTCCTTCAGATCGTCCACGGTCAGCGTGGCCAGGTCGTCCTCCCAGCCGATCACCGGGTTGCGGTACGGGTGCGCCAGGAAGGCGACGGCGTTGAACTGCTCGTACAGCAGCGCCTGCGGCTGGTCCTCGGTGCGCAGGCGGCGCTCCTCCTTGACCACCTCGATTTCCTTGGCGAACTCGGCGCCGTCCAGGCGCAGGTTGCGCATGCGGTCGGCTTCGAGGCGAAAGCTCACCTCGATACGGTCGGCGGCGAGCGTCTGGAAATACGCCGTGTAGTCGGTGCCGGTAAAGGCGTTCTCCTCGCCGCCGTTGTCGGCGATGATGCGCGAGAACTCGTTCGGCCCCAGGCGCGCCGTGCCCTTGAACATCATGTGCTCGAGCACGTGCGACACGCCGGTGAGGCCGCCCGGCTCGTAGCTGCTGCCGACCTTGTACCAGACCTGCGTCACCGCCACCGGGGCGCGGTGGTCCTCACGCACGATGACCTTCATGCCGTTGCCGAGGGTTTGTTCCTGAGTGGTCGGCGTCGACGGGGCAGCCGCGTGCAGCGGCGCCCCCGCCAGCAACAGCAGGGCGCTCAAAATGCGTTTCACCGGAAGACTCCTGTGCGTGGGGACGCCGCGGGCCGGCCGCGACGCCGGTGTTAGCATAACGCGGCCTTCGACCATCGATCCGCCGCCCCGGTTGCAGCCCGTCCCATGACCGAGAATTCCCGCCCGGGCCTGTTCGCCCGCCTGCGCCAGGGTCTGGCGCGCACCCGCGAACGCCTGGGCGGCGGCATCGCCGACCTGCTGCTCGGCCGGCGCGCCATCGACGCCCTCACCGTCGAAGAAATCGAAACCCTGCTGCTGAGTGCCGACGCCGGCGTCGAGGCCACCGCCACGCTGGTCGACGATCTCAACGCCCGCCTGGCCCGGCACGAGCTGGCCGACGGCGCCGCGGTGCTCGAGGCACTCAAGGAGCGCATGGTGGCGCTGCTGGCGCCGTGCGAGGTGCCCGCGCCGGCGTTCACCGCCAAACCGCACGTCATCCTCATGGTCGGCGTCAACGGCGCCGGCAAGACCACCACCATCGGCAAGCTCGCCCGGCGTCTGACCGACGATGGCAAGCAGGTGGTGCTGGCCGCCGGCGACACGTTTCGCGCCGCCGCGGTGGAGCAGCTCAAGGTGTGGGGCGAACGCCTGGGCGTGCCGGTGATCGCCCAGCAGCCGGGCGCCGACCCGGCAGCGGTGATCTTCGACGCCCTGCAGGCGGCCAAAACTCGCGGCGCCGACGTGGTGATCGCCGACACCTCCGGACGCCTGCACACCCAGGCCGGCCTGATGGACGAGCTGCGCAAGATCCGCCGCGTGATGGGCCGCTTCGACCCCAGCGCCCCGCACGAGACGCTGCTGGTGCTCGACGCCGGCAACGGCCAGAACGCGCTCATCCAGGCGCGCCAGTTCAACCAGGCGATCGGCGTCACGGGTCTGGTGCTGACCAAGCTCGACGGCACCGCCAAGGGCGGCGTGGTGCTGGCGATCGCCAGCCAGCTGCGCCTGCCGATCCGCTACCTCGGCGTCGGCGAGAAAGCGGACGACCTGCGCCCGTTCGTGGCGCGCGAGTTCGTCGAGGCGCTGCTCAGCCGCGACGAGACCGCCGAGGCGCCATGATCCGCTTCGAGCACGTCAGCAAACGCTACGCCGGCGGCAGCGACGCGCTCAAGGACATCAGCTTCACGCTGCAGGCCGGCGAGCTGGCCTTCGTCACCGGCCACTCAGGGGCCGGCAAGAGCACGCTGCTGAAGCTGATCGCCGGCATCGAGAAGCCCAGCCGCGGCCTTGCCGTGGTCAACGGCCAGAATCTCGCCAAACTGTCGCGCCGCCGGCTGCCCTACTACCGGCGCAGCATCGGCATGATCTTCCAGGACCACAAGCTGCTGCCGGAGCTGACGGTGGCCGACAACGTGGCGCTGCCGCTGGTGGTGGCCGGCCATCGCGGGCCGGAGGTCGGCCGGCGCGTGCGCGCGGCGCTCGACAAGGTCGGCCTGCTCGGCAAGGAACGCAGCCTGCCGCAGGCGCTGTCCGGCGGCGAGCAGCAGCGCGTCGGCATCGCCCGCGCGCTGGTGGCGCGCCCGCCGCTGCTGCTGGCCGACGAGCCGACCGGCAACCTCGACCCCGAGCTGTCGCGCGAGGTGATGCGGCTGTTTCGCGATTTCAACCAGGTCGGCGTGGCGGTGCTGATCGCCAGCCACGACCACGCGCTGATCGAAGAAATGGACGCCCGCACGCTGACCCTGCACGCCGGCTGCCTGATCGGCGACGCCTGAACCGTGCCACGCTACCTCGAACGCCACCTGCAGGCACTGATCGGCAGCCTAGGTCAGCTGTGGCGCCAGCGCGTCAACACGCTGCTGACGGCGCTGGTGATCGGCGTGAGCCTGGCGCTGCCGGCGAGCCTGCTGCTGGGCCTTGCCACACTGCAGCAGGCCACCGCCGGCTGGGACGGCGACGCGCGCCTGACCGCCTACCTCAAGACCAACCTGCCGGATGCCGAGGCCGCCGAACTGGCCGGCAAGCTGCGCCGCGAGCTGGATGGCGAGGCCAGCGTGACGCTGATCGACCGCGCCCAGGCGCTGGCCGAGTTCGAACGCAGCTCGGGCCTCGGCGAAGCGCTCGCCCTGCTCGGCGACAACCCGCTGCCGGCAGCGCTGGTGCTGACGCCCGCCGGCCGCGCCGACGAGGCGAAGCTCGCCCGCCTCGCCGACCGGCTGCGCGCCCTGCCGCAGGTGGACGACGTGCAGGCCGACCTCGAGTGGGTGCGGCGCCTGAACGCCCTGCTGGAACTTGGCCGGCGCATGGTGTGGGTGTTCGCGGCCCTGCTCGGCACCGGCGTGGTGCTGGTCACCGGCAACACCATTCGCCTGGCCATCTTCAACCGCCGCGCCGAGATCGAGATCACCAAGCTCATCGGCGGCACCGACGCCTTCATCCGCCGGCCGTTTCTGTACTGGGGCCTGCTGCAGGGCCTGGCCGGCGGCGTCGTGGCAACCCTGTTGCTGCTCGGCGTGCACCTCGCCCTGGCCGGCCCGGTGCGCACGCTGGCCGGGCTGTACGGCTCACCGCTCAGCCTCACGACCCCCGGCTTTTTGGGCAGTGTCGGCGTGCTGCTGCTGGGCGGCGGTCTGGGACTGGCCGGCGCGGCGCTGGCGGTCGGCCGGCACTTACGGGAAATCGAGCCGGGCTAGGGACGGGCTGCCGCGCGGTACAGGCCCGCGCGGCGCTCCCTGAATCAAGCGCTTATAATCAATTGGTTACGCCATCGATTCAGTACGGGGCTCCCTGCCCCGGGCGGAAACGCCCCATAAAGTCAGCGCCCATCTCAGTGCACCCAGCGTTCGAGCGCCAGGTGACTGAGCACGATGGTGGCGACCCCGGCGCCGATCAGCAGCACCTGCCAGGCGGTGGCCGCCGGCTCCGGGCGCCGGTGCAGGTCTGGAATCAGGTCGGCGACGGCGATGTAGACGAAACTGGCCGCCGCCAGTGTCAGCACGTACGGCAGCGTGCC
>NZ_JAQVGQ010000240.1 GCF_028696615.1 Immundisolibacter sp.
AGCTACTGTGGCGCGTTGCCGACGAGGCGCTGCAGATGTTCGGCGGCTACGGCTTCCTCGAGGAATACCCGGCCGCCAAGTACCTGCGCGATGCGCGCATCGCCCGCATCTACGAGGGCACCAACGAAATCAACCGTATCGTCATGCCGCGCACGCTGCTCAAAAAGCTCACCACCGGCGAGCTCGTGCTCGGCCACGGCAGCGCCGATCCGCTATCCAGCATGAAGGCGGCGCACGCGGCCTGCTTCAATGCCGCACTCGAGCGGCACGGCAGCGGCAAGGGCTTCGATGCCGACCAGGAACTGATGGCGCACCTGGCGGACATGATGACGGCCCTTTATCTGGCCGAATCGACCGCGCTGCGCGTGGCGCGTCATCCGCGCCGCCAGCCGGTGCATGACGACGTCGCCCTGCTGGTGCTGGCGCAGGCCGCCGCGCAGGTGGCGCAGCTCGCCGCCGAAGCGGCCACGCACCTTGGCATCGCCGCCCCGGTCGTCACGCGCCCGGCGGCCGACCTGCTCACGCTGCGTCAGCGCATCGCCGCGCACGTGATCGACGCCGGCCGCTGCGCGCTCTGACCTCCACCCCCGGACCTGTCATGAGCTACCAGCACGTCATCTTCGAGGTGGCCGACCGCATCGCCACGCTCACCTTCAACCAGCCGGAAACGCGCAACGCCATCAGCGACGAGGCGATGATCGACGAGATCGTGTCGGTACTGTCGGCCATCCCGGCGCGGCCGGACATTTCGGTGCTGATCATCACCGGCGCCGGCGAGGCGTTCTCGTCCGGCGGCAACGTCAAGAAGATGCAGGCCAAGGAAGGGCTGTTCGGTGGCAGCGCCATGGACATCCAGCAAGCCTACCGGCTCGGCATCCAGCGCATTCCGCTGGCGCTGTATGAGCTGGAGGTGCCGGTGATCGCGGCCGTCAACGGCGCCGCGGTCGGTGCCGGCTTCGATGTCGCCATGATGTGCGACCTGCGCCTGGCGTCCAGCAACGCGCGCTTTGGCGAAACCTTCCTGAACCTCGGCATCATCCCCGGCGACGGCGGCGCTTGGTTCCTGCCGCGCGCGCTCGGCCACCAGCGGGCGGCCGAGCTCACCTTCACCGGCCGCCTGGTGGATGCCGACGAGGCGCTGCGCCTGGGCATCGTGCTCGAGGTGCTGCCGCCGTCGGACCTCATGGGCCACGCCCGGGAACTCGCCCGGCAGATCGCCGCCAAGCCGCCGCAGGCGCTGCGCCTGGCCAAACGCCTGCTGCGCGCCGGCCAGGCCATGGACCTCAAAAACTTTCTCGACTACTGCGCCGCGTTGCAGGCGGCCTGCCACGGCACCGCCGACCACGCCGAGGCACTCGCGGCCTTCTTCGAAAAACGGCCGGGCCGCTACGAGGGGCACTGAGAGCTTGTGAATTTTTCAAGCGCTCAGCCCGGCCAGGGATGGCCGGACGCGAAGCGAGCCCGTAAGGGCTTGATTCGCGGGAGCCCGTCCGGGCGTGTACCGGACGGGCGACGCAAGAAATGCGCAGGACGCGCATTTCTTCACAAACTCTGAGAGCTTGTGAATTTTTCAAGCTCCGAGGCCGGCCAGGGATGGCCGGGTGGGCGACGCGAGAAAGGCGCAAGACGCGCATTTCTCCACAAACTCTGAGGCCGGCCGCCGGAGGCGGCCACACCATGCTCGATTTCTCGCTGCCGCAGAAAATCGCCATCTGGGCATTGCCGGTGCTGTTCGCCATCACCGTGCACGAGGTGGCGCACGGTTACGTGGCCCGCCGCCTGGGTGACCGCACGGCGCAGATGATGGGCCGCCTGACGCTGAACCCGCTCAAGCACGTCGACCCGGTCGGCACGGTACTGGTACCGCTGGTGATGCTGCTGCTGGGCGGGTTTCTGTTCGGCTGGGCCAAGCCGGTGCCGGTCGACTACCGGAACCTCGACAACCCCAAGCGCGACATGGCCATCGTGGCCGCCGCGGGGCCGCTGTCGAACCTGCTGATGGCGTTCGGCTGGGCTCTGCTGCTGCGCCTTGCGGTCAGCCTGTTGCAAACGCTGCCGTGGGCGGCGCAGCCGTTGTTTTTCATGGCCCAGGCCGGCATCGCCATCAACCTGGTGCTGATGGTGCTGAACCTGGTGCCGGTGCCGCCGCTCGACGGCGGGCGGGTGCTGACCGGCCTGCTGCCGATGCGCCAGGCGGCGCGCTTTGCGGCCATCGAGCCGTACGGCTTCCTGATCGTGCTGCTGCTGCTCACCAGCGGCCTGCTCGGCCGGCTGCTGCAGCCGGCCATCGGCTTGTGCAACGAACTACTATTGACGCTGGTCGGCCTGGGAGGGTCTGCTTGAACACCGACGAACGGGTCTTGTCCGGCATGCGCCCGACCGGGCGCCTGCACCTTGGGCACTACCATGGCGTGCTCAAGAACTGGGTGCAGCTGCAGCACCAGCACCGCTGCTTTTTCTTCGCCGCCGACTGGCACGCGCTGACCACCGAGTACGAAAACCCGCAGCGCGTGGCCGAGCACACGCAGGACATGATCGTCGACTGGCTGGCGGCCGGCGTCGACCCCGGCAGCGCGGTGCTGTTCGTGCAGTCGCGCGTGCCCGAGCACGCCGAGCTGCACCTGCTGCTGTCGATGATCACGCCGCTGGGCTGGCTCGAGCGCGTGCCCACCTACAAAGAACAGCAGGAACAACTGCGCGAGCGGGACCTGGCCACCTACGGCTTTCTCGGCTACCCGCTGCTGCAGAGCGCCGACATCCTCATCTACAAGGCCACGCTGGTGCCGGTGGGCGAGGATCAGGTGGCGCACCTCGAACTCACGCGCGAGGTGGCGCGGCGCTTCAATCACCTGTACGGGCGCGAGCCGGACTTCGAGACCAAGGTGCAGGCGGCGCTGCGCAAGATGGGCAAAAAGCAGGCGCAGCTGTACGAGGACAACCGCCGCGCCTACCAGGAACGCGGTGACCAGGAAGCGCTGGCCGTGGCGCAGGCGCTGGTCCGCGGCCAGGCCAACATCAGCATCGGCGACCGCGAGCGCCTGCTGGGCTACCTGGAGGGTTCCGGCATCATCGTGCTGCCCGAGCCGCGACCGCTGCTGACCGAAACCGCCAAGATGCCGGGCCTGGACGGGCGCAAGATGTCGAAGTCCTACGGCAACGCCATCGGCCTGCGCGAAGACCCGGACGCGGTGGCGCAAAAGATGCGCACCATGCCCACCGACCCCGCCCGCGTGCGCCGCAGCGACCCCGGCGATCCCGACAAATGTCCGGTGTGGGCGCTGCACCAGGTGTACTCGGACCAAGCCCGGCGCGAGTGGGTGCAGGACGGTTGCCGCAGCGCCGGCATCGGCTGCCTGGACTGCAAAAAGCCGCTCATCGACGCCGTGCAGGCTGAGCTCGCCCAGTTCCGCGAGCGTGCCCGGCCGTTCGAGGACGACCCCGGCCTGGTGCGCGAACTGATCGCCGGCGGCTGCGAGCAGGCGCGCGAGGTGGCGCGCGAGACGCTGGATGTGGTGCGCCAGGCGATGGGGCTGGGCTACCGCTGAGCGCCATGACCGCCGGCGCAGAGCCCGCCCAGCAGGAACTGCCGCTGGCGCGGGTGCACGGCGCGCCGCTGACGCGCCTGCCGGAAGACCTCTACATCCCGCCCGATGCGCTCG
>NZ_JAQVGQ010000241.1 GCF_028696615.1 Immundisolibacter sp.
GCCGGAGTTGATCGGCGGCGTGCGGGTGGTGGTCGGCGATGAAGTGCTCGACACCTCGGTGCGCGCCCAGCTTGAACAGATGAGGACTGGCCTGGCGGCCTGAGCGTCACCGACGCCGCCGGCACGGCCGCGCACGCGGCATCCCTGGAGCATGCAATGCAACTGAACCCTGCTGAAATTTCCGAACTCATCAAAAGCCGCATCGAGGGCCTGGGTGCCGTCGCCGACGTCAAGAACGAGGGCACCGTGGTGTCCGTGACCGACGGCATCGTGCGCGTGCATGGTCTGTCGGCCGCCATGGCCGGCGAGATGCTGGAGTTCCCGCCGACGCCGGGCGGGCAGCCTACCTTCGGGCTGGCGCTGAACCTCGAGCGCGACTCGGTGGGCGCGGTGATTCTGGGTGACTACGAGCACATCTGCGAGGGCGACACGGTCAAGTGCACCGGCCGCATCCTGGAGGTGCCGGTCGGGCCGGAGCTGATCGGCCGGGTGGTGAATGCGCTCGGTCAGCCCATCGACGGCAAGGGGCCGATCAATGCCAAGCTGACGGACGTCATCGAGAAGGTGGCGCCGGGCGTGATCGCGCGCCAGTCGGTGGACCAGCCGGTGCAGACCGGCCTGAAGGCCATCGACTCGATGGTGCCGATCGGTCGCGGCCAGCGCGAGCTGATCATCGGTGACCGCCAGACCGGCAAGACCGCGGTGGCGATCGACACCATCATCAATCAGAAAGGTCAGAACATGACCTGCGTGTACGTCGCCATCGGCCAGAAGGCGTCGTCCATCAAAAACGTGGTGCGCGCGCTCGAGCAGCACGGCGCCATGGACTACACCATCGTGGTGGCGGCGTCGGCGTCGGAGTCGGCAGCCATGCAATACGTGGCGGCCTACTCGGGCTGCACTATGGGCGAGTACTTCCGCGATCGCGGCCAGGATGCGCTGATCATCTACGACGACCTGTCCAAGCAGGCGGTGGCCTATCGGCAGATCTCGCTGCTGCTGCGCCGCCCGCCGGGGCGCGAGGCCTACCCGGGTGACGTGTTCTACCTGCACAGCCGCCTGCTCGAGCGCGCCGCGCGCGTGAATGCCGACTACGTCGAGGCCTTCACCAAGGGTGAGGTCAAGGGCAAGACCGGTTCGCTGACGGCGCTGCCCATCATCGAAACGCAGGCCGGCGACGTGTCGGCCTTCGTGCCGACCAACGTGATCTCGATCACCGACGGCCAGATCTTCCTCGAGACCAACCTGTTCAACGCCGGCATCCGGCCGGCCATCAACGCCGGCATCTCGGTGTCGCGCGTGGGTGGCGCGGCGCAGACCAAGCTGATCAAGGGCCTGTCGGGCGGGATCCGTACCGACCTCGCCCAGTACCGGGAGCTGGCGGCGTTCGCGCAGTTCGCGAGCGATCTGGACGCCGCCACGCGCAAGCAGCTCGACCGTGGCGCCCGCGTCACCGAGCTGCTCAAGCAGGCGCAGTACAGCCCGCTGCCGATCAGCCTGATGGCGGCCTCGCTGTTCGCGGTGAACAAAGGCTTCCTGGACGATGTGCCGGTCAATCGCGTGCTGGCCTTCGAGCACGGCCTGCACCAGCACCTGAAATCCAGCCACGCGGCTTTGCTGCAGAAGCTTGAGGCCGACAAGGCGCTCGACAAGGCGGCCGAGGCTGAGCTCACCGGCGCCATCGAGGCGTTCCGCAAGTCGTTCGCGTAAGGCGCCGGCGCGCTCAACGAGGTACCCCGGCATGGCGGTCGGCAAAGAAATTCGCGGCAAGATCAAGAGCATCGAGAACACGCGCAAGATCACCAAGGCGATGGAGATGGTGGCCGCGTCCAAGATGCGCCGCGCCCAGGAGCGCATGCGGGCGGCGCGGCCGTACAGCGACAAGGTGCGCAACATCACCGCCAACCTGTCGCGCGCCAACCCCGAGTACCGCTCGCCGTACATGCGCCCGGTCGGCGAGGTGCGCACGGTGGGCTTCATCGTGGTCAGCACCGACAAGGGCCTGTGCGGTGGCCTCAACACCAACCTGTTGCGGGTGGTGAGCCTGCGCATGCGCGACGCCCAGGCCGCCGGTCAGGGCATTCGCGTCACCGCGCTCGGCGGCAAGGGACAGAGCTTTCTGGCACGGGCCGGGGCGCACATCGTCAGCCAGGCCGTGCAGCTCGGCGATGCGCCGCAGCTCGACATGCTGATCGGGCCGGTCAAGGTGATGCTGGACGCCTTCGTGGCCGGCGAGATCGATGCCGTGTACCTGTGCTATACGCGCTTCGTCAACACCATGAGGCAGGAGCCGGTGGTCGAGCCGCTGCTGCCGCTGGGCGCCGAACGGTTCGAGCAGACCGAGGCCGAGCGTGCCGCCTACAGTTGGGATTACCTGTACGAGCCGAGTGCACCGGCGGTGATCGACGACCTGCTCAAGCGCTACATCGAGGCGCTGGTGCTGCAGGCGGTGGCCGAGAACATGGCATCCGAGCAGTCGGCGCGCATGGTGGCGATGAAGGCGGCCAGCGACAACGCCGGCAACCTGATCGAAGAACTGAAGCTCATCTACAACAAGACCCGACAGGCTGCGATCACCAAGGAGCTGTCGGAAATCGTCAGCGGCGCGGCCGCGGTGTGACGGCTACGGATTCTCTCTAGGACCGGACAATGACAGAAGGCAAGATCGTTCAGTGCATCGGCGCCGTCGTGGACGTCGAGTTCCCGCGCGGGCACATGCCCAAGGTGTACGACGCGCTGGTCATGGAAGGCTCGGACCTCACGCTCGAGGTGCAGCAGCAGCTGGGTGACGGCGTGGTGCGCGCCATCGCGCTGGGTTCCACCGACGGTTTGCGCCGCGGGCTGATGGTCGCCGACACCGGCCGGCCGATCACCGTGCCGGTCGGCAAGGCGACGCTCGGGCGCATCATGGACGTGCTGGGGCGGCCGATCGACGAGCGCGGCCCGGTCGACGCCACGCAGACCGCTTCCATCCATCGCAAGGCGCCGAGCTACGATGAGCTGGCGCCGTCGCAGGAGCTGCTCGAGACCGGCATCAAGGTGATCGACCTCATCTGCCCGTTCGCCAAGGGCGGCAAGGTGGGCTTGTTCGGCGGCGCCGGCGTCGGCAAGACCGTCAACATGATGGAGCTGATCAACAACATCGCCAAGGCGCACTCGGGCCTGTCGGTGTTCGCCGGCGTGGGCGAGCGCACCCGCGAGGGCAACGACTTCTACCACGAGATGGCCGAGTCCGGCGTGGTCAACCTGGAGAACCTCGGCGAGTCCAAGGTGTCGATGGTGTACGGCCAGATGAACGAGCCGCCGGGCAACCGCCTGCGCGTGGCGCTGACGGGCCTGACCATCGCCGAGTCGTTCCGCGACGAAGGCCGCGACGTGCTGTTCTTCGTCGACAACATCTACCGTTACACGCTGGCCGGCACCGAGGTGTCGGCGCTGCTCGGCCGCATGCCATCCGCCGTGGGCTACCAGCCGACGCTGGCCGAAGAAATGGGCCGTCTGCAGGAGCGCATCACCTCCACCAAGGTGGGTTCGATCACCTCCATCCAGGCCGTGTACGTGCCGGCGGACGACCTGACCGACCCGTCGCCCGCCACCACCTTCGCGCATTTGGACGCCACGGTGGTGCTGTCGCGCGACATCG
>NZ_JAQVGQ010000040.1 GCF_028696615.1 Immundisolibacter sp.
TCCAGCCGCTGAAGGTGGAGCCGGGATTGGCGGTCGCGGTCAGGGTGACATTGACCGCGGTGCCATCGGGATAGCTCTCGGTGCAGTCCGCGCCGCAACTGAAGCCGGTGCCGGTGACCGTGCCGGACCCGGTGCCGGCCTTGCTCACCGTCAGGGTGAAATTGCCCGGCGGGGGCGGGGCGCTGCAACTACCGGGTACCGGGGTGACGGAGGCCACCGCTCCCGCCCCATCCAGCGTCACGGTGCCATCGGTGCAAATGTCGCCATTGTCGAGGGTGATGGTGATCGCCGCCTGGGCCAGCCAGGCCGCGCCGAGCAGCAGCAGGCCGGCGCCGAGGCCGGCAAACGCCTTGAATACCGAATGCTTGTTCATGGCAGGGGTCTCCTGAGCGCCGGGACCTGCCCCGGCTTTCCGTTCGTCAGCCGTGATCGGCCGCCGGAATGACGCGGGCGCGATTATCGCTTGGTTTGCGCGCAGGGAAAAGGTATCGACGTGCGCCGGTCGGCTTTTTTAGCCGGCTGCTCCGGCGGGCTGTCCGCAATGTGACGGAGCGCCCGGCGGGCGCGGGCGCAAAAAGAAAAGGGCGCCCGCAGGCGCCCTTTTCCAGGCTTCCGCCTCTGCCATCAAGGTGTTTCTGGGACGATGTCTTTCTCGCCCTTGTGGACATTGCTGCCCATCACCGCCGAGTAGACGTTCAGACCGTCGATCTGCACATCCACCTTGTTGACGTTGCGCGAGGCCGAGAAGCCGATCACCGGCAGGCCGTAGACCGTCACGCCATCGCTGCTAACGATGGAGCCGTAGGGGCCTTGCGCATCGCTGCCGCTGGCGAAGCTCATCGCCATCCAGCCGGCCTCGAAGTTATCGATCGCCAGCGCCGCCGCGGTGGACACCGCGCCGAACAGGCGCCCGTCATCCGCGTCGGTGCCGTTGCGGTACAGGGTCAGGGTGTTGACCTCGTTGCACAGCGCAAAGCCGGGGATGATGGGGGTCGGCGAGAAGTCGCCCTGGCCGGGGGACTGCCCGGCTTCCTCGCGGTTGTAGTAATAGAAACTCACGTTGTGGCAGGACGTCAGGTTCGGCTCCGTGGGGGTACCCGCGACCCAGGGGTTCTGGAACGGCTGGGTGGAATCCCCCGCCGGATTCGCCACGTTGACGTAGAAGCGCTTGGTGGGGAAGGTCACGATCCAGTCGGTCTGCGACTCTCGGCCGGCGTCGATGGTGTACTCGTTGTAGATCACGTCCTGGGTGAGCACTGCGGACACGGCGTCGATCTCGCGACCAGGCGCCGCAGCGAACTGCACCACCTGGTTGCCGTCGAGGATGTCGGCGGTGGGCGGGAACACGTCGGTCAGGCTGGGCGCGGTGCTGCCGGAGGTGTTCCAGATCGGGCTGTCGGAGAAGTCGTCCAGCGCCACCGGGTCATAGGAGGTGCGCACGCCGCCTTCCACGGACACCAGATGGCCGGAGCCGAACAGGCCGCCGGTGGGCGAGCTGATGTTGTTGGCGATGCTGCCGTTGAAATCGGCGGTGGCGAGCTTGCCGCAATCCGTAGGCACGCCGGCGGCGGTGTGGGTGGCCCAGGTGGCGGGCTTGAAGGACGGATCCGCGCTGTCGAACACGGTGCCCATCTCGATCACTTCGACATAGCCCTCGGCGCGCCGGTTGGGGTCGCTGGAGGCCGGATCGGAGGCGAACTCGAAGTTACGGAACGCGACGCCGCCGGCCGGGATCTGGTTCGGGGCGATACAGGAGGTGTCGCTGGAGATCAGCTTGGCGCCGTTGGCGGCGTCGGGGACCACGGAACCGGTCCAGACGTCGAACGGCGACAGGTAGAGGTTGAAGTCGAGCACTTCCTTGGAGTTCTTGCCTTCCAGGAAGCGGACCTTGACCGCCTTGACCTGGTCGGTGGTGTTGACGATGTGCACGGCAGTGACGAAGCCGTTCTGCACCGTGTAGTAGGGGTACAGGAGGACTTCGCCGAGGCCGTCGGAATTGACGTGTACCGCGTGCGCGGCGCTGGCCCCGGTTACCGCCGCGGCTATGGCTGCAGACCTGAGAAACGTTTTTTTCGTTGCCTTTTTCATTGCACGATACCCTGTGTCGTTGAGTTGACAGTGTTTCGCAGGCTCGCGCCCGCTGAGAGTCCCTGAACGGGCTATGCCCTACCGGCGGCGCGGAGTATCACACACGCTCGCGAGGCCGTGCAAGCGGGGAAACCCCGACAATTAAAGCCTCCCAACCTCGCGGCCTGCACGGCGCCCCCCGCCGCCTGCGCACCGATACTAACCCCGTTCAAAACGCGTATTCAACCGACTAGAGCTTTTATTTCCGCGGCTTCGAGGGCTTAGCTGGACTGCATGACAGAAGCGTGACCTAACAGGCTGTTGGAAATTTGTTTTTTGACGACCGAGGTCAAGCCTGGGATGGCCGGTCGCCAATCGAGCCCTCGATGCTCGATTGGCGGCAGCACGTCCGGGCGTGTACCGGACGGGCGACGCAAGGCATGCGCGGGACGCGCATTTCTTCACAAACTCTGAGTTGAGAAAGAGCAGCAGGCCCTTTTCAACGGCCTGGTAACGCGCAGCGTCGTCCTGAAATCCGTGCCTCGGGGACCTGGCAGCCCAGGGCACCGGGCACAGCGGCCGCGCTGCCGGCAGCCTCAGCTGCGGGGCAGGTAGTACCAGTCGCCGTCGACCCGGAGCCAGCGATGCTTGGTATCCATGGGGATTTCCTGGCCGCCCAGGGGGGCGACGTTCTGGTTGAACTTGAAGCGGGTGTGCACGGTGACGTCGCAGGCGTCGTCGCTGACGCAGTTGACCGAGAGCACTTGGGCGTCGAGATAGGTACCGATGATGGGGTGGGTCTGGTAGTGGTCGGTGGCCGACCAGGTGGCGCGGTAGCCAGGGGTGAAGAAGGCGTAGGCGCCCTTGTAGTCCTTGGCGATCAGCGCCTGGTAGTAGGCGGTGACGCGCTCGCGCAAGGCCTGCTCGGGGGTCTTGGGCGGCGCCGGCGGCGCGCCGGCACAGGCGGCGAGCAGCAGGGTCAGGACGATGGCCGATAGCGGTTTGAACAAGACGGACTCCTTGGCTGGAAAACGACGGTTCGACCGGCGGTGACGCTCACGGTTGCGATCGCGGCTGTGCGATGGCCGCTGCGACGTGCGTGGGCAGCGCCGGGCGAGCGCGTCTCTACGGCTGCGGCTGCGGCTGCGGCTGCGGCGGGGCTTGGGTTGACGGCTGCGGTTTGTCAGGCGGTGGGTTCACCTCGGTGGACCAGTTGGAGACATTGCCCAGCGAGTTGCCGAAGCGGCGCCGCATCTCGTCGGAGATGGCGCGCAATTGGTCGTCGTTCTGCAGCGCGCGCGGGGTGATCAGTACCACCAGTTCGGTGCGGTCGTTACTGCGAGTATCGGTGCGGAACAGGTGGCCGAACACCGGGATGTCCTTGAGCCAGGGCACACCCATGTCGCCGGAGCTGGTGTTGTCGCGGATCAGCCCGCCCAGGACCACGGTCTCGCCGGAGCGCACGGATACCCGGCTCAGTACCTGGCGCTGCAGGAAACTGCGCTGGCCGGTGGCCGTGTCGATCTGGCCGACGTCGGTGACCTCCTGGGAGACGTCCATGGTCACCAGGCCGCCGGCATTGACCGAGGGCAGCACGTCGAGCAGCACGCCGGTGTCCTTGAACTCGATGGAAGTCTGGGTGTTGCCACCGTCGGTGACGATGGTGGAGGACTGCACCGGCTGCTGGGTGCCCACCTGGATCCGGGCATTGTGGTTGTCGAGCACCATGATGCTGGGGCTGGAGATGACGTTGACCATGTTCTTCTCGGCCAGGGCATTGAGCACTGCCCGCACCTCGCCGGCGCGATTGGTGATGGTGTAGGAGAACCCGGGCTGCTGCGGGCCGATGCCGCCGGAGGAATTGGGGTTGAGGATGGCGGTGCCGGTGTGACCGTTGCCGAGGCCGTTTTCGATCGCCCACTGCAGACCGAAACGGAACTGGCCCGACAGGGTGACCTCTAGGATGCTGGCCTCGATCAGGATCTGGGTGGGCGGCACATCAAGACGGCGCAGCGCCTCGCGGATGGTGTCGTAGTCGCGGCGCGGGGCATAGATCAACAGCGCGTTGTTGAACTCGTCGGAGACCACGCGCACGCCCGGGGCGAGCTCAATCACCGAGGTTTCGGGTGTGCCCGCGCCGCCGCGGCCGTCGGCGAGCCCGCCGCCAGTCAGGCCCCGCGAGCCGCCGAGGCTGCCGCTGGAACCGCCGATGCTGCTGGTGTTGTAGCCGCTGCGATTGCGGCCGAAGGTGCTGTTGCGGTTGCCGCCGAGGGCGCTGCCCCCGGAGGCGCCGCCGAAACTCCCGCCACCCAGGCCGCTGCCAGCGCCGAAAGCGCTGCCGCGGGTGCCGTAGCCGCTGCCCAGGCGCGAGCCGCCGAGGCCCGGCGCGATACCGGAATCGGTGCCGCCGCCGGCGGCGGTGGTGCCGCCGCCGTAGATGGAGTTGAGCAACTCGGCGAGGTGGTTCGAGGTGCCGTTCTGGACGTCGTAGACAAAGAGCTGGGGCTCGTTGACGTCGCCGCGCGGCTGGTCGAAGCGCTGGATCCATTCGCGGGCGCGATCCAGGTAATAGGCGCGCGAGGTGACCACCAGCAGGGCATTGAGGCGCTCGAGCGCCACCAGCTTGACCACGCCGGCGAGCGGGCCGGGCATGCCCAGACCGGCGACGCCGGCTCCGCCTTGGGCCTTGCCGTCGCCGCCCGCCGGAGCTACCCCACCGCCGGGCGGTTTGGCGGCCTGGGGGGCGGCGTCACCGGTGATGGCCTCCAGGGCGGCGACCACCTCCGAGACATCGACGTGCTCCAGCGGGAACAGCCCGATCGACATGCCTTTGAGCACGTCCACGTCGAAGGTCTTGACGATCTCCAGGTAGCCGTCGATCTGCGAGCGACTGCCGGCCAGGATCAACAGGTTGCGCAGCGTATCGACGCGCACGATGGTGTCCGCAGCGGCCACCGGCGCGAGGATGTCGGCCATGGCTTGGGCGCCGATGAACTGCAGGGGCACGATCACCAGGTTCTGGCCGGCGGGCAGGGCACCGCGGATACTGCCCAGGTTGGGCGCCACGCCGCGCAGGGTGTCGGGCGCGCCGACGTGGTACACCCCGCCCTTGCCAACTGCCATGGCCAGGCCGTTGGCTTGCAGCAGCGCCTCGAACACCGGTAGCACCTGGTCGCGGGGCAGCGGCTGGGTGGTGTGGATGGTCAGCGAGCCGGACACCGGCTGGTTGATGACGTAGGGCAGCTTGAGGATGTCGCCGAGCACGGCGTGGATGACCTCGGTGACCGGCGCCTGCTCGAAATCCAGGCTGACCGGATCGCCGGCGCCGATGCCGCCGGACTGTGACAGGGGCGGCTTGAACAGGGCGTCGTTGCCGCGCACCACCAGGGGTTCCTTGGCGGGTGTGGCCTCGGGTTCCGGCTTGGGTTCAGGCGCCGGCACGCGGTCGGCGGCGCGCCCGGCGATGGGCAGTTCGATCGCCTTGCGCTCGGGGCCGGTACTGGCTACGCAGCCGGCCAGCAGCAGGGCGAGCGCCGCGGCGATGCCGGCGCGCAGGGCGCCGGTGAAAACCGAAGTTGTCATAATCCCGATCCTTATTCCGATGAGTTGAGGCGCGCGCGCCCCATCCGCGCGCGCAGCGCGGCCTGGGGAGCGGCCGCGCTGCCGGTCTGACCACCGGCCTGTGCCGCGCCGTTCGCCGTATTGGTGCGTTGCGCCCTCGGGTCGGCCTTGTCGCGCACGGCTCCGGGAGCGGCCTTACCCTTGCCCTGGACGGGCCGGGCGACCATGCCCCCCACCTGCGGCCGGCGCTCCAGCTTCAAGGTCTTGGTGGCACCATCGGCAGCGGTCAGGGTGACCTCGGTGGCGCCCAGCGACAGCAACCGCCAGCCCTGCCACTGGCCATCGGCGCGCAGCCGCGAGATTTCGGTGCCCTTGCGCAGCAGGATGCCGGCATCCGCGCCGGAACCATAGATCCCCACCAGGGCAACGTCGGCGAGCGGGTCGGGCGGCGGCGCCTCCGCGACGGTCGCCTCGGCCGACGGCTCGGGCGGGCGGCGCGTGGCGAGGAACAGGGGCCGCGCCGCGATATCGGCCACCAGATCGCTCCCGACCGCTGCGTCACCGGCCGGCGCCGGCGGCGCCGGGATCTCGGGCGGCTGCGCTGCCGGCGGCTGCCAGTCGCCGTCGATGGCGACCAGGATCAATACCAGCGCCGCGACCTGAGCCAGGGCCAGCGCCCCGAGCCTGCGACAGACGTCCATCAGCGCGCCAACTTCAATACGCTCATGCTGGCTTGGACGGTGACGTCGGCACTGTGCTCGCCACGCCGGGCCCGCGGCGCCTGCACCGCGAGCTTCTCCACCGCGATGGGCGGGTGCGCGGCGGCGAGCGCAGCCAGAAAGGCAGCCAGGGCGCCGGTTTCGCCCTCCAGGGTGCCGGTCACGGTAATCACCGCAAAGCCCTGTTCCTCGCGCACCGGCAAGATCTGGCTGCCGGCGACGCGCAGCTGGGCGGCCTCGGCCAGCTGGCGGATGCGCTGTTGCAAGCCGGTGCCGATCTCGCCGACATCCGCGCTCGCCGGGTAGGCGCGCTGCGCCAGCGCGGCGGTGGCCTGGTCGCGAGCGGCGACGATGGCATCGCCGCGCTCGAGCAGGCCGCTCAGGCGCGCGTAGCGGGGTTCGATTGCGGCGCGCACCTCGGCCATGCGCCAGATGCGGGTACTGAGCTCGCTCAGCCACAGTGCCGCTATCGCCAGGACGGGCAGCAGGATTGCCACCGCCACCAGTCGCGCCGGCCGCCCGGGGAAGTGCTCGATCATGAGGATGTCTCCGCTGCGCCGGCCGGGGCGGTCGCAGCCGCCGGCGCGGTCGGCCCCGGTCGCAGCTCGAATTCGAGATAAAAGGTGTCCAGGCCGTCGCGGCCACGCACGATGGGGCTCAGCGCGCGCAACCCCTCGAACCGCGGTTCGGCGCGCAGCAGATTCATCAACCCGGCACCATCGGCAGCGCTGCCGGTGATACGCACCCGACGTCCCTCGGCATCGAAGCGGTTCAGATAGGCGCTGTCGGGCAATAGCCGGGTGAGCTGGTGCAGCAGCGCCGGCATGTCCGCCTGATCGGCCAGCCAGGCGTCGATCGCAGCGCGCTGGACACCCGCCGCGACCAACGCGGCGCGGGCATCGAGATACCCGCTGCTCGCCTGCTCCAGCTGCTGCAGCTGGCGCTGGGCATCGATGGTGCGCTGGCGAAACTGCCAGTAGGGTGCAGCGGTGAGGGCGGCGAGCAGCGCGGCGTTGAGCGTCATCAGCAGCAGAATGCGGCGGCGGCGTGCGCGCACGCGTGCCAGGCGCCGCGTCTCGCCGCGGCCGAGCAGGGGCACCGGGCCCTCGACGTCGACCCAGATTTCGTAGGCGTCGGGGAGCCCGGTGCGGTGGGCTTCGATGTAGCGATCCACGTGCTCGCGAGCCGCGAACGCCAGGGTCACCGTCAGCCCCGCCTCGTCCACCCGGTCGAGGCGCCAACCCCAGTCCAGGTCCGCGACCGGAAATGGGCTCTCCGCCTGGAGCTCGAGGTAGAGCGCAGCCTCGAGCTCGCTATCGGCGAGATGGGGCAAGCGCAGGCGCCGGTCGAGCACCAGCTCCGGCGGCAGCACCAGGGCGTGCAGTGCGGCCGGCCCGGCGCTGGACGCCGCACGGTCGGAGGCGCCCAGCACCAGGCGCCGGGAGCCATCGGGCCAGTGCGCCAGCACAGGTTCGGCCGGGCTCAGCCAGGCCAGCAACGGCCAGCGCCGCAGCCCGTCCCAGCCGCGCCGCAGCGTTTGCACCAGGGTGCTCAGATCGAGTCCGAACAGGCTCAGATTGGTCGCTTCGAAGGTCATTGCGCTCAGTTCCCGGTCACCGCCTCGACCCGGAAGCTGCGCCACGGCCGGCCATCCGGCGCCGCTGCGCTCAGATCCAGCCAACGGGTGCGCACATAGCTGCGGTCGCCAATGCGAACACGGGCTTCCATTCGATACACCGGCGAGCCGCCTCCTGCCACGAAGCGATGGTCGAGCGCTGTGAAGTCCGTCGCCGGATCTTCGCCGCGCTGGAGTGCGATCCTCGCCGCCAGCGCCTGATCGCCGCCGGCGAGCAGGGTCAGCACGGCTTCGGACGCGGACTTGGGCGCGACGCCGGCGCTGCCGCCACGCACCGTAATCAAGCCGCGCACTTTAACATAAAGGTCGTAATCCACCCCCAGCACCTGGAGCAGATCCTCGGGATATTCGAAGGGTCCGCCGCGCGGCCGGAAGGCCACGCCCGCGGCGGCGTAGTCCTCGGCCTCGACCGCCAGCCCGGGCGTGCGCCAGGCCAGCACCCGGTGGGCGAGCTGCGCCGCCTGCTCCGGGTCGACACCACCGGAACCGGCGAACAGAGCAGCGAGTAATTCCTCGCTGGCCTGGTTGAGATCGATCAGGCCACCGGCCGGCGTTGCGGTCACGATGATCTCGCGCTCGCCCAGCAGATAGTGGAACTGTCTATAGTCTTCATACCCTGCGGCCGCGGAGCGCAACTCCAGCACGGCGAGCTGGATGGCGCCGTCGCCGAGGGCGGCGGCCTCGGCCCGCGCGCGCACGCCCTGGGCCGAGCGCACCTCGGTCCGGGCGGTGGCCGCGAGGCCTAGCGCCAGCACCGACAGCGCAGCGACCATCCACAGCACCGCCGCCAGGGCCACACCGCGCTGCCGTGCCGGCATCAGCGCATTCCCCCGAACCTAGCGGAGCGATTGACGTCGGCCAGCGGCTCGGCCGCCAGCACCGGCACCACCAGCTCCGGCCACACCTCGCCGGGCCGAGCCAGGGCGACGCGCACCCGCGCCGGCAGCACCTCGACATCCCGCCAGGCGGGGCGCCAGTCCGGCTCGTCCAGCGCCCGGTAGGCAATCGCGAAACCGCTGAGGCCGCGCAGCAGCCGGTGCGCCGCCGCGGCATTCCAATCGGGCGGCGGGTCGTCGCCGGCGTAGGGCAGGTAATAAAGGAAGAGATCGCCGTCCGCAGCGAGCCGCAGGCGCAGGTGATAGAGGCCGCCAACGCCATGGCGCGCGGGCATCAGGCCGAGCCATTCGAGCTGGGCCTCGTCGCCTTGCAGCCAGCTCACCGAGGCGGAATCCTCCGGCCGCCGGTGGGGGCGCGGCGACGCCTCGCCGAGCGACTGGCTCAGGAAGGCGTACACCAGGCGCACGTCGTCGCTGGCCAGCGTGCGCTCATCGATCCGGCTCGCGCTGCGCGCGAAGGTGGCCAGGGCGCCGATCAGGCCGGCGAGGATGACCGCCAGCAGGGTGAGTGCGACCACCATCTCGATCAGGGTGAAACCACGGGCGCGGATCGGGTTCATGGCGCGCGGATGTCCCCCGGCAGCAGGGTGCGCAGGGCGAACTCCCGCTCCCGGCCGCGATCCTGCCAGCGCACCCGCGCGACCACTTCGTGGAGGCGCCACGGGGGATTTTCGAGCGCCACCGGAAACGGCGCCGAGCGCAGCTCCCAGGCCAGCCCATCGGCGGTGACGCCGTCCTCGGCGAGGCCTTCCGGCGGCACCAGGTCGTACAGGTCGAGCACCGACTGCGCCAGCAGCACCGCGCGGGTGCTGGCGCCGGCGGCGCCGACGCCGCGCAGACTGCCGCCGAGCGCCTGGTAGAGCACGCCCAGGGCGAGCGCCATGATGACGAAGGCGACCAGCACTTCGAGCAGCGAAAAGCCGCCCTGGCGGCGCGCGCGGATCACGACTCCGGCGCCTCCTGGCTGACGGTGCCGAGCAGCCAATCGACCCGCAGCCGCACCCCGCCCCCGCCCGGGCGCAGCAACTGGATGCTGCCGCCGGTGGCGCCACCGTCGGGATAGAAGCGGATGGCACCGCGCTCGGCGCTGTCGATCTCGCGGTCGGCGACGATCAAGCGCACCTGCAGCGCGGCGGGCAGCTTGCCGTTCAGCGCACCCTCGGTGCCGAAGCGGTGGGCGGCGGTATCTACCACGAAGGCGACGCTGCGCCCGGTTTCCATGGCGGCGCGGCGGGCGCCCTTCAGGCCCGCCACCAGTTCGCGCACCGCGGTGCGGTAGGCCATGGCCTCGTAGCCGCGCGACAACATGGGCGGCACTGTGGTCAGCAACAGCGCCGCCACCGTGATCGCCACCAGCAGTTCGAGCAGGGTAAAGCCGGCGCCGCGCAGCCCCTGAGGCGGGAACGCGGTGGCCGCGGTCACTGCCAGTTGCCGAGGTCGGCGTTCTCCCCGTCGCCGCCCGGCGCGTTGTCGGCACCCAGGGTATAGATGTCGAAGTCGCCGTTGCGTCCGGGGGACTCGTAGTGGTAGGGCCGGCCCCAGGGGTCCGTGGGCAAGCCCTTGCGCAGGTAGGGGCCGTTCCAGCCCGGCGCCGCTGGCGGCGCGCTCACCAGCGCCTCCAGCCCCTCCTGGGTGGTGGGAAAGCGGCCGACGTCGAGCTTGAACAGCTCGGCGCCCTGTTCGAGGTCGCGAATCTGCACTACCGCCGTCTTACTCTTGGCGCCGCCGAGCTGACTCAGCACCCGCGGGCCCACCAGGCCCGCCAACAGGCCGAGGATGGCGAGCACCACTAGCAGTTCGATGAGCGTGAACCCGAGGCTGCGGCGGACGAGGGAACTGCGGGGGACGGGAGAAAGACAGTGCATGGAGGGGAGGACCTTGCGATGGCGGACAGAGGCCGGCGGTAGAGCGGAACCAACACTAGGACCGGACGCCGGATTATAAGTTTCAAACGTCGGGCATGCCGGGCGAGGCGCCCGATGGTCGCCGCGCAATCCAGCGTTTACACCGCCAGTTCGTTGACCGCCAGGATGCCCATCAGGATGGAGACGATGATCGCGGCGATCACCGCGCCCAGGGTCAGGATCAGCAGCGGCTCCACCAAGGTCAGGGCGCGCTTGATGCCGGACTGGACCTCGCCGTCGTGGACCCGGGCCAGCTCGAGCAGCATGGCATCGAGGCTGCCGGTCTCCTCGCCCAGGCGCACCATGTTGAGGGCGAGCGGGGTGAACAGCCCCGCGGCCTCGAGGGCATCGGCCAGCCGGCCGCCCTGCTTCAGGGCCGGCGCCAAGCCCTCCAGGGCGCCGCGCAGGTGGCGGTTGCCGATGGTCTCGGTGGCGATGCCCACCGCGGTGACGATGGGCACGCCGTTGCCGAGCAAGGTGCCCAGGCTGCGCGCGAAGCGGGTGATCTCGTACTTGCGCACCACTTCACCCAGGATCGGCAGGCGCAGCAGCCGCTGATCCCGCCAGCTGCCGCCGGCGTCAGTGGCGAGCCAGCGCCGCGCCAGCCACACGGCGGCGGCGGTCAGCAACGCCAGCAGCCAGCCCCAGTCGGCGATGCCGTGGCCGAGGCCGACGATCATCCGCGTCGGCAGCGGCAGGCCCTCGCCGAGATCGGCGAACAGGGTCTCGAACTGGGGCACCACGAAACCCAGCATCAGCACCACCGAGATCGCCGCCACGGCGACCAGGATGGCGGGGTAGATGAGCGCCGAGATCACCGCCTCGCGCAGCGCCCGCAGCCGCTCCAGATGCTCGGCGAGGCGCTCCATGACCTCGCCGAGATGGCCGCCGGCCTCGCCCGAACGCACCATGTTGATATAGAAGTCGCCAAACAGGGCGCGATGGGGAGCCAGCGCCTGGCTGAGTCCCTTGCCGGCCTTGACCGCCTTGAGCAACTCGTCGAGCAGCGCCGCGAGCGAGGGCTTGGCGCTCATGCCGATCTGCACCCGCAACGCGCGATCCAGCGGCAGCCCGGCGCGCAGCATCACCGCCAGCTCGCCGGTGAGGTGATGGACGTCGGCGGCGTTGGGGCCGCGGTCGCGGCGGCGCCAAGCGCGGCGCGGCGCCGGCGCCACGGCCGCTCCGGCAGCTTCCTGTGGCGCGCCGCCGGCGCTCTCCACCAGGCGCAGCGGCGTCAGCCCCTGGGCACGCAGCTGGCGCAGCGCGGCATCGCGGCACGACGCCTGCAGGGCGCCGTCGCGGGTGGCACCGGAGCGGTCCACGGCCCGGTAGGCGAATTCAGCCACTTTCCTGGTCCTGGGTGACGCGCAGCAGCTCTTCCAGCGAAGTGATGCCCTGGGCGACCTTGCGCAGGCCGTCCTCGTAGAGCGTGAGCATGCCGCCGCGGCGCGCCACCTGGTGCAGGGTGGTGGCGTCGGCACCGTCGAGCACCGCGCGGTGGGCAGCGGCGTCCATCACGAACAGCTCGTGGATCGACGTGCGGCCGCGGTAGCCGGTCTGCTTGCACTGGGCGCAGCCGCGCGCCGCGTACAGGTTCAGCTCCTGCTCCCGGGCGACGCGGTCGAGCCCGGCCTTGGCCAGCGCCGCCGCCGGCAGCGTCACCGGCTCGCGGCAGTGCGGGCACAGGCAGCGCACCAGGCGCTGCGACAGCACGCCGTTGACCGTGGAGGTGATCAGGTAGCGCTCGATGCCCATGTCCTCGAGGCGGATGATGGCGCCGGCGGCGGTGTTGGTGTGCAGCGTCGAGAGCACCAGGTGGCCGGTGAGCGAGGACTGCACGGCGATCTGCGCGGTCTCGGTGTCGCGCATCTCGCCGATCATGATGATGTCGGGGTCCTGGCGCAGGATGGAGCGCAGCGCATGGGCGAAGGTGAGGCCGATCTGCGGCAGCACCTGCACCTGGTTGATGCCGTCGAGCTGGTATTCGACCGGGTCTTCGACGGTGACGATCTTGAGCGCGGCGGCATCCAGCTTGGCCAGCGAAGCGTACAGGGTGGTGGTCTTGCCGGAGCCGGTGGGGCCGGTGACCAGCAGGATGCCGTGCGGCCGGTCGATTAGCTCGCGGTAGCGCGCCAGATTGTCGGCGGCGAAGCCCATGGTCTCCAGGTCGAGGCGGATGCTGGCGCGGTCGAGCACCCGCATCACCACGCTCTCGCCGTGCACCGTGGGCAGCGACGACACTCGCAGGTCCAGCTCGTGGCCCTTGACCCGGGTCTTGATGCGGCCGTCCTGGGGCAGGCGGCGCTCGGCGATGTTGAGGTGGGCGAGCAGCTTGATCCGCGAGCTGACCGCGGCGGCGTACTGGTTGGGGATGACCTCCGCTTCCTGCAGCACGCCGTCGACCCGGTAGCGCAGATGCAGGCCATCCTCGAAGGGTTCGAGGTGGATGTCGGAGGCGCGCAGGTCGATCACGCGCGCCACCAGCTGATTCACCAACCGGATCACCGGCGCCTCGGAGGCCAGATCCTTGAGGTGCTCGACGAATTCGCTGTCGCCACCCAGCACCCCGGTGAAGGTGTCGAGCTCGGCGGCACCCGCCTCGACCTCGGCTTCGGGCTCGCGGTAGAGCCGCTCCAGCGCGGCGTGCAGCTCGCTCTCCAACGCCAGCGCCGGGCGTACTCGCAGGCCGGTCGCCAGTTGCAGCGCCTTGAGCAGGAAGCGGTCCTGGGGCATCGCCAACGCCGCGTGCAGTTCGCCGCCGTCGATGCGCAGCGGCAGCACGCCGTGGCTGATCAGATAGTCCGGGGGGAGGCCGGGCACGGCGAGCGGCTGCTCGGGAAACTCGGCGGCGGCGACCAGCGGCAGCTGCAGCTGCTCGGCGAGTGCTTGAGCGACGTCGCTCTCGGCGAGCAGGCCCAAGCGCACCAGCACCCGGCCGAGCAGGTCGCCCATTTCGCGCTGGGCGGCCAGCGCCTGCTCCAGATCCCGTGCCGACAGCTTGCCGGCGCGGACCAGCAGTTCGCCGAGGCGCAAAGGTTCGACGCGGAGCTGGGCCGGCGCCGGCCCGGCGAGTGCGGTCATCGGGGTACGCCCGGCACGCGACCGCCGCCTCCGCTGCGCGGCTGCCGAGCGCAGCTTGGCGCACTCATACCGCCTCGCGCCCGGTCTCGCCGGTGCGAATGCGGGATCACCTGCTCCAGCCGTGCGACGAAAATCTTGCCGTCGCCGATCTTGCCGGTGCGCGCGACTGCGGTGATAGGTGATGGCGTCGATGACAGCATCCACCCGGGCGTCGTCGACGGCGATGTCGAGCCGCACCTTGAGCAGGAAGTCGACCACACATTCGGCGCCGCGGTACCGCTCCGTGTGCCCCTTCCGGCCTGGCGCCCGAAACCCTTGACCTCGGTGACGGTGACGCCCTGCACGCCGATGCGGCTCAGTGCCTCCCGCACGTCGTCGAGCTTGAAGGGTTTGATGATTGCGGTGACCAGCTTCATGTTGCAATGCTTTATCGACGAGACCGCGCGACGGAACTAGGCAACTATATATTATGGATGGGTTCGGCCGGCCAAGCCGAAGCCGGTGCGCAGCCCGCGGAGTTTGGCTACACTCTCGCCCGCCCGAGGCAACGGAGACGCCCTTGCTGCGCTTTCTGGTGTGGTTTCTGGTCCTGCTGACCGCCCTGTTCACCCTGGAAATGCTGGCGCCCGTACAGCGCACCCTGATCCTGCCCTGGACGGCGCTGCTCGCCGACCTGTGCGGCTGGCTGATGCAGCTGTTCGACGACCAGATCGCGGTAACGGGCAAGGTGATCCGCAGCACCACCAGCGGCTTCGGCGTATCGATCGAACCGGGCTGCAACGGGGTCGAGGCGATGATCGTGCTGCTCGCCGCGATCGCGGCATTTCCCGCGCCCTGGCGCTACAAGCTCCAGGGCCTGCTGGCCGGCTTCCTCGCCATCCAGGCGCTCAACCTGGCGCGCATCATCAGCCTCTATTACCTGGGCTTGTGGCATCCGGTGCTGTTCGAATGGGCACACCTCTATATTTGGCAGGCACTGATCATGCTCGATGCCCTGATCGTGTTCCTGGTATGGGTGCGCTTCATCCCCGGCCCGGCGACCACGGCGGCGGCCCATGCCGGCTAGCGGACCCCTGGCCGCCCTGCTCGGCCGCACCCTGCTGTGGCTGCCGGCGACCTTCGCACTCTGGTACCTGACCGCGCCCTGGCACCTGGCCCCGGTCGCCTGGGCAGCCGACCAGCTGCTCACCACCTGGCTGCCGGAGGCGATCGGCGACCTGCGCCTGCACGGCAGCCAGCTGCTGCTGATCTCCCGCTTCGGCGAAGTCGGCGGCCGGCTCGTCGCCAACCCGCCCGCCGGCGAGCACCTGGGCTTTCTCACCAACCCGCTGAGCTATGGCTATTCGCTGCCGCTGTTCGCCGCGCTGGCCCTGGCCACCCCGCTGCCCGGGCGCGGCCGCCGGCTCGCCATCGGGCTGGCCGCCCTGCTGGCGGTGGAGCTGGCCTCGATGATCGCGGTCCAGGTCAAGACCCTGACCTTCGAGACCGGCGGCGCCTTCGTCGCCCAGCAGGGCTGGGGCCCCTTGGCCCGCGACGCGGTAGCGCTCGCCTACCAGCTCGGCTCCCTGCTGCTGCCGATGGTGATGCCGCTGGTGGTATGGCTGGCGGGGCACGGCAGCTATCTGGCGCAACTGAGTCCCGCGCTGCGGCCACAGCGTCCGTAGGCGGAGGCCCGCAACACGCGGTGGACCTGGCGACCGCCGGCATTCCCGTTGCGCGCAGCGCCCTCCCGACCGGCCGCGTCCCATTCCAGCGCGATGCCGCGACCTATCCCGCCCAGGTCTCGCGCATCCTGATCGGCAGCGCCGACTTCCTGCCCTACCGCAACCGCCTGCTCCGGGAGCGCCGCGAGGCCCTGGCTGCGCCAGGGAAGCCTGAAAGAATCCACTTTCGTCATCCCGGCGAAAGCAGGAATCCAGTTAAATCAAGCTCCTGGACCCCGACTTTCGCCGGGGTGACGGGTTGTTCAGACTATCCCCAGGACCCTGGCCAAGCTCCGGGCCGGGAGTGATGG
>NZ_JAQVGQ010000242.1 GCF_028696615.1 Immundisolibacter sp.
ACATCCCGAGCTGTACCCGGAACGTCTGCTGTACGGCAGTGTCAGCCTGATGTTGGATTGACCGGCCACACGAGCGAGGTTTGGGAAATGCCGACGCCTCATATGGGCTTGGGCATCGCCGCGGCGGTGTTCGCGGTTCTTGCTCTGTCCGGCTGCGCCAAGGAGCAGCAGCCAGGGCCGCCGGAGGCCGGCAATCCGTTTGCCGGTGTGCCGTTCGTGCTGGCACCGGACGCCGCCGGCAGGCTCGTGGTGCGTGATGCCGATGGCAAGCGGCTGGATGGGCAGGTCGTCCCCCTGCCGCTGCAGGCAACGGCGGTGCAGTCGGTCAGTCAGATCACCGTCCTCAAGATCGAGGGATCCTGTTACTACCTCGTCTGCTACAACGGTAGCTGCACCAAGGTGCCGTGCTGAGGATGAACTCGGAGCCCTGCCGATCGGGGGCTGCTCCCATTACCCGGTCAACGCTGGCGGTGTTTGGTACGACGGGCGCTGCTGCGTGTGCGCCTTAGGCCTTAGGGAGAGGCTGAAAAATTCCGTCCCAGGAATTTTTCAGCTCGCGTCCGCGCGGCACATGTCCGAACGATTCTCAATAAATCAATGGGTTACGCCATTTATTCAGGCCGGGGCATGCTGACCCGGACGGAAAGACGCAAGCGCTTCCTTAGCCGTCGCCGTCGATCTCGAAGCTGTCCCCCCAGCCGAAGTCCTGCGCCTGCGGCCGATAGACGCGCCGCGCCAGCTCGAGGCGCCAGGCGTCGGCCGTCCGCCTGACGCGCAGCAGGCCATAGCCGGCCATGCGTTCGGCGCGCGGGTCTAGCGCCGAGGCGGACGGCACGCCGATCACCGGCACCGCGCCGTGCGGGCCCGGCAGCTCGCCGCGCGTGGCACGGTGGGCGTGGCCGTGCAGGACGAGCCCGGCGCCGTGGCGGGCGATGACGGCCGCAAACCGCCGTCGATCGGTCAGGCGCTTGCGCCAGCTGACCCCATGCGCGATCGGCGGGTGATGCAGCACCACCACCCGGAACAGTCCGTCGCGCCTACCCTGCTCCAGCGCCGCCGCGAGCGCCAGAAGCTGCGCGGTGCCGAGTGTGCCGGTGGCCAGCAGTGGCGGGCTTGGCACCGCGCTCGACAGACCGATCAGCAGCAGCTCGCCGCGGTGCTGCGTGATGAGCTCGCCCGGCACGGGTGGCCGATAGTCCTGCCACAGCGTGCGCCCGGCCGGCCAGACGCCGGGGACATAGGCCTCGTGATTGCCGGGCACCAGCAGCAGCCGTTCGGGGGGCGCAAAGTCCCGCAGCCACGCCGCTGCCTGCGCGAACTCCTGCGGCAGGCCGATCTGCACCAGATCGCCGCCGATGGCGATGTGCCGCGGTGCCTGCGCCTCGAGGTCGGCGGCCAGCGCGGCCAGCACGGCCGGCCGGTGGATGTGCCGGCGCCGGCGCAGCCAGGAGGCGCGCCCCAGGCGCTGCTTGAGGCGCAGCGGCAGGTCCGGTGCCTGCAGCGGGTCGGTGAGGTGCAGGTCCGACAGGAACGCCAACGCCCAGGCGCCGGGCGCGCCGTCGGCCGGGAGCGGTGGATGCGGTGCGGGGCTGGGCGATGTGGACGACGACACGGTGATCCGGGCTGGCGCCGCCGGGATGAGGCGGCGCCGGGCAGGCAGGCATCCCCTCGCGGCAGCGGGCCGAACGTGCGGGGAGCGGAATTATCAAAAGCCTGCCTTGATATACGATTGCGCGCCGTTTGACCAGCCAGCGAGTGAATCAGAAAGTGAAACCTGTTGCTTATCTCGTGGGTGAAGCGCCGGTCAGGCTGTGGGGGCTCGGCGGGCGTGAGCGGCTGCGCCGCGTGCTGCGCACGCTCGGCATCGAGGTGCTGGACGACGCCGCCGCGCCGCCGCCGAACCGCAGCGTGCTGGTGCTGCGCGCCGATCATCTGTTCGACGAGCGCGTGGTCTCGGCGCTGGTCGACGCGCCCGGGGTGGCGCTGCGGGCGTCCGAGAATGGCCCGCTGGTGGCGCTGCACGCGCCGGTCAACCTCGCCGCTGCGGCGCGCGCCGTGCTGCAGGGTGAGCAGCCCGCCGACGGCTACCTCATCGAAACCCCGCAGACGCTGGCCAGCGCCTACCAGAAGCGCCTTCGCAAGCGCGAGGCGCCGTACGTGCTGCCAGTGACGCCCGGTGAGCAGAAAGCGCTCGAACGGCGCCTGTTCGGCACCGCCTACAAGGGCGTCACCGACGCGGTCACCAAATGGTGCTGGCCGCCGCTGGCGCGCCGCGCCACTGCCTTTTGCGCCCGCCGCGGCATCACGCCCAATCAAGTCACGCTGACCGGCCTGGCATTGACCGTCGCCGCCGGCCTCGCCTTCTGGCACGGCTGGTGGGCGGTGGGCTTGCTGTGCGCCTGGGTGATGACCTTTCTGGACACCGTCGACGGCAAGCTGGCGCGGGTGACGGTGCAGTCCAGCCGCTTCGGCGACATCCTCGATCACGGTATCGACATCATCCACCCGCCGCTCTGGTACGCCGCCTGGGCGCTCGGTCTGCCCGAGGGCAGCGTGCCGACGCAGGCACTGATCTGGGTGATCGTGGCCGGCTACGTCGGCGGGCGCCTGGCGGAGGGCGCGTTCCAGGCGTTGTGTGCCAAGTTTTCGCTGTTCGTGTGGCAGCCGTTCGATTCGTTCAACCGCCTCATCACCGCCCGGCGCAACCCCAATCTGGTGCTGCTGACGCTGTGCGCGCTGTGCGGCGCGCCGGCGCTCGGTCTGTGGCTGGTGGCCGGCTGGACGGTGCTGTCGACCGTGCTGCTGTGGGTGCGCGTCGGTCAGGCGTGGGTGGCGCGCCGACAGGGGCCGCTTCAGTCCTGGCTGCAGCAGGTGGGGCAGCAGATCCCGGCCGACAGTCTTGCCGCGCGCTGGTTTGCGTCCTGAAAAGCGACCTCACCGAAACCCGCCGCGCCGCCACAGCCGCCAGGCCACGCCCCAGATGCCGAGCAGCGGGTGGCGGCGCAGGAACGGCGTGGCTTCCAGGCGCACGCCGGAGTGCCGCTCCACCTTCCACAACAGGTAATCGACGCCGCCGGCGAACGTGAAAGCGGCCTTGATGAGGCGCGCCACGTTGAGGCTCTTGCCGAGCACCCGCCGCCCGAACCAGCCGAGCCGCCCGACGGCGCGGCGCGGCGGCGTGAGCTGCTGGTGATAGACGTGGCCGTCGAAGCTCACCGTTGGCAGGCAGCGCGCCGCCAGCGGCGTGAGCGCGCCGCGCCAGGGGGCGAGATCGCGCACCAGCGCGTCCACCGCGCCCGGCCGCTCGGGCCGCAGTTCGGTGCCGTAGCAGGCGGCCAGCGCCGCGCGCCACCAGGTGAGCTCGTCGAAGCGCTCAGCCAGCAGCGGCAGGGCGCGTTCGAGCAGCGTCAGCACTGCCTGCCCGATGGCGCCCGCCACCTGCGCGCGTTCGGTGGCGCCGCGCGCATACAAAAGACCGCTCGCCTGGGCGAAGCGGCCCCAGAAATAGCTCTGTCGGGCCGTCATGTAGCGCACCAAGGCGGCGGTCTCGAGCAGCGCGACCTTGCCGCGCACGGTGCGATCGGCGAGCGGCAGCTCGAGGTAGTAGACGTTCGGCGGCAGCAGGC
>NZ_JAQVGQ010000243.1 GCF_028696615.1 Immundisolibacter sp.
GGCCCGGTGCCGTCCGGCCACGCCATCGAGATCCTGCGCTGGGAGCGCCTGCCGCTGGCCGTGCCGCTGGTGGTCGGCCAGGAGCGCGTGGTCTTCATCGACCGCAACGTGCGCGTCGGCCTCCCCGCGAGCCTGGGCGGTCGCCTGCGCGTGCAGAGCGCGGGCGGCGCGATCTACCTGCGGGCGAGCGAACCCATCGCACCGACGCGGCTGCAACTGCAGGACGTGGAATCCGGGGCCATCATCCTGCTGGACATCGGCGCCGAGTACGCGAAGGACGGCGAGACCCCGCTCGAGCCGGTGCGCATCGTCTCGACGGATACGGCCATCCCGCGTGAAGGCGCGACGGCGGCTCCCGGCCCGACGGAGGCGGCGCAGCCCGGCGTGCGCCGGCAGACGCCGGTGCCGGTGATCCTGACGCGCTACGCGGCGCAGAACCTCTATGCGCCGCTGCGCACCGTCGAACCCGCCCTCGGCATCGGGCGCGTGAACCTGCGTCGCAACTTGGCCCTGGACGCGCTGCTGCCCACGCTGCCGGTCCGGGCCCGGGCAATTGCGGCGTGGCGGCTGGAAGACCAGTGGGTGACTGCCGTGCGGCTGACCAACGCCTCGTCCCGCTGGATCGACCTCGATCCTCGGGCGCTGCAGGGCGACTTCGTGGCGGCGACCTTCCAGCACCCGAACCTGGGCCCGGCGGGCGATTCGACCGACACCACGGTCGTCTATCTCGTCACCCGCGGCCGGGGCCTGGCCGGGGCGCTGCTGCCGGAGCTGAGCCCCATCGATTCCGGCGCGAACCTGCCGCCGGCCGCCGCGGCAGGAGGAGCCTCCGATGCACGGTAATCCCCTGCTGAAGTGGCTGCTGATCCCGATGGTGCTGCTGCTGGTGTTCGTCGGGGCCAAGCTGTTCTCCGGTGGCGACAGCGGCGCCTCCGCGCCACTGGACGCGACCGGCCAGCTCACGCCCGAGGAAATGAAGGCGCTGGGCATCGCGGGCGACACGCCGCGCGATACGGTCGCCACCCTGGTCGCCCAGGTCAGGCAGCTGCGCACGGAACTGCAGACCGCGCTGAGCGACAACCGCCAGCACAAGGCCGAGAACGAGCGCCTGCGCACCCGCGAGGTGGCGATCGACCAGCGTATCCAAGGCGCGCTCGACAGCGAACGCCGTCGCCTGGAGCAGGAACGCAGCCAGGCCGCCAGCGACCGGCTGCAGACACAAGGGCTGATGCAGGAGCTGCAGCGGCGCCTGGACGGCATCTCCGGCAAGGGCGTTGCGTCCGACCTGCCCATTGGCCTGGGCCTTGTGGACGGCAACGGCAGGCAGTTTGGCGACGGCGGGGTCCGCTGGGTCGAGCCGGACGATGCCAGGACCGACGCTAAGGGCGGCGCCTCCGGCAACCTGCTCCCCAGCTTCCCCACCAGCTTTGGGTCGGCGTCACCCGAGCTGTCGGCGGCCGCGGATGCCGTCACCGGCCAGGCCGCCCGCGCGGTCGGCAGCACCACGAAGGCGGTCTACACCGTGCCCTCGAACGCCACGCTGATGGGCTCGGTCGCCATGACCGCGCTGATCGGCCGCGTCCCCATCGACGGGACGGTGAACGATCCCTATCCGTTCAAGGTGCTGATCGGCGCCGACAACCTCACCGCCAACGGGATCGAGATTCCCGAGGTGGCCGGCGCGGTCGTGAGCGGCACGGCCTCTGGTGACTGGACGCTCTCATGCGTGCGCGGGCAGATCCGCTCCATCACCTTCGTGTTCCATGACGGCACCATCCGCACGGTGCCGGAGGACGACGGCAACCGCGGCCGGAGCCATCGCAGCACCAGCCTCCAGGATGGCTTGGGCTGGATCAGCGACCCCTACGGCATCCCCTGCGTCTCGGGCGAGCGGCGCAGCAACGCCCAGCAGTATCTCGGCTCGCAGGCCCTGATCACCGCGGCCGGCGCGGGCGCGGCCTCCCTCATCCAGTCCGACGACGGCAGCGTGGCCGTGGTCGCCAACAGCGACGGCTCCCTCGGCACGGTCGGCATCGGCGGCAACGAGGCCATGGGCCGCATCCTCGCGGGCGGCGTGCGCGACATGGCCGACTGGGTGAACAAGCTGTACGGGCAGGCCTTCGCCGCGGTCTATGTCCAGCCCGGCGCCAGCGTGGCCGTGCATCTGGAGCAACCGCTCGCCATCGACTACGACGCCAAGGGGCGTCGCGTGAGCCACCAACTGGGAGGAGCGCATGCGCCTGACCTGGACTGACCGGCCAGCCGTCCTGCTCGCGATCGTCGCCGCCATCGCCCTCGGCGGCTGCGCGACCAGCTCGGAGAAGCTGCTGCCACGCGGCGAGCACACCATGCTCGACATCTGGCAACACGAGACCAGTGGCGGCACGGGCAGTCAAGCGGGTCGGAAACTGCTCGATGCCCGCCAGAGCCTGCGCCGGCCGCTCACCGACGCCGACGCACAGGCGGCGCCCGCGCTGAACGCGGCCTACACGCGCAGCGCCGCCAACGAGATCCATCGCCAGTTCCACCGGCTGCCGAATCCCGACCTGGTGATGTACGTCTTCCCACACCTGGCGGGCACCGACCCGGTGCCCGTGCCCGGCTACAGCACGGTGTTCCCGCTCTACCAGCGGGTGCAGTACGCGCTGCCCGGCGAGCGCGTGGAGGACTACTGATGGCCTGGAAGCTGACCTGGCCGCGCCGGCCGGCATCCACATCGGCACAAGCTGCCGTGGCGCCGGATGCCTGGGCGCGGCATGTGGCGACCCTGGCCGCACACGGCATCGACGCGCCGGGCGCCGCGCTCGCAAAGGGCGGGCGCCGGCCGGCCACGCAGGCCGACCATGCCGCGCGCTACGACGTTGCTCCGTCCTTCGCGGACCTCTTGCCCTGGGTCGAATACCTGCCCGGCTCGAAGTGCATGCTGCTCGAGGACGGCCAGTCGGTGGCGGCGTTCTTCGAGCTGCTGCCCATCGGCACCGAGGGGCGCGAGCTGGCTTGGCTGTGGCAGGCGCGCGATGCCCTGGAGAACGCCCTGCAGGATTCGTTCGACGAACTCGACGAGAATCCCTGGGTCGTGCAGCTCTACGCGCAGGACGAAGCCGACTGGGACCGCTACCTGCGCACGCTGACGGGCTACCTGCATCCGCGCGCGCAAGGCAGCGCGTTCAGCGACTTCTACCTGCGCTTCTTCGCCAGCCACCTGCGGGCGATCACCAAGCCGGGCGGCCTGTTCGAGGACACCACGGTGACGCGCCTGCCGTGGCGTGGCCAGACCCGGCGCGTACGCATGGTGGTCTACCGGCGCACACCGGATGCCGCATCGACGCGGCGCGGGCAGACACCCGAGCAGGCGCTGACGACGATCTGCGACCGCCTCGTCGGCGGCCTGGCCAATGCCGGCGTGAAGGCCCTGCGCATGGGTGCGGCGGACATCCACGACTGGCTGCTGCGCTGGTTCAACCCGAACCCCACCCTGCTCGGCACCACAGCCGAGGATCGCGAACGCTTCTACGCGCTGGCCCGCTACCCCGAGGAAGCCAATGAGGGCGAGATCGAACTCGCCAGCGGCACCGACTTCGCG